>JANMSY010000178.1:0-8862 GCA_031389865.1 Anaerolineales bacterium
TAACATGAATACGTCACCGATGCGTGTCGTCATAAAGGCTTTGACAGCCGCATCGCGTGCGGATTTTTTCCCATACCAAAAACCAATCAATAGGTACGAGCACAAGCCCATGATCTCCCAACCCACAAACAATGTGAGCAGGTTGTCGGAGAGAACCAGCGTATACATGCCAAACGCGAACAATCCAATAAATGCGAAGAAACGCGAATACATTGGTTCAATGGAGGGCACTACATGCTGGTGTCCATGTTCTTCCACGGTTGCGCCGTGAGGTGGCAAACCCGCGCGGTCATGGTCACCTTTGGGTTGGCCGTAATTATGGTAGCCAACGCTGTATAGGAAGATCATCAATACGGTCCATGCCACGAAGAACAACACTGCGGCAGTGAGCGGGTCCACCAGTACGCCAACCTTTAGCCAGGTGTTACCTGTGGGCAGCCAGTTGATCGAAGACTCAAATGGATGTTCACCCAGGTGTTCCACGCCAAGCGCACGTACAAAAACGATCATGCTTCCAAGCCAGGAAAGAAATGCAGCACCCACCGCTATTGTATGACTTAGCGCCTTGCTCTTATTCGTGAACAGCACGATCAAAGCGAATGCCAGCACAGGCGGAAGGGGGATAAGCCAGATCAATGTCTCAGTCGTCATAGTTTCCCTACCACTTCATCATGTCAATTTCATCCGCCACAACCGTGTTGCGGCGACGATATACAGAGATCACCAATGCCAGACCCACAGCCACTTCGGCTGCAGCGACCGCAAAGACAATCACCGCGAACACCTGCCCGGCCATGTGCATTACGTTTCCATAACGCCAGAACGCGGCCAGGTTGATATTCACCGCATTAAGCATTAATTCAATACCGAGCAGGATCGCAACCGCGTTCCTGCGGGAAAGCACACCATACAAGCCGATGCTGAAAAGCGCAGCGGCGAAAATGAGATACCAGGAAAGTGGAACCATGTGCGACTCTCCCTATTTCCGATCGGACGCGACATAGACCGCGCCAACCAATGCCGCCACTAACAGGACGGACGCAACTTCAAACGGCAGGACGTATCCCATGGGCGAAACCAATTCGTTGCCCAACTCGGAAATCGCATCGAACCCGGATGGGATATCTGCCGCGGTCTTCGACATGCCGTCCCAGCCCTGAAGCAGGGAGTACAAGCCGACAAAGGTCAATACGGAGAGCAAAGCACCGACCCACCAGTTCCTGTTCACCTGCGGCCCCTGGTCAAGCAGGTCCTTGCGGGTCAGCATGACTGCGAAAATGAACAGGATGGCAATCGCGCCGATGTACACTACCACCTGAACCACCGCCAGAAAAGCCGCGTTCAACAATGCATACGCCACTGCCACACCGAACAGGGTCGACACCAGCCACAACGCAGCATGGACGAGATTACCCGTCGTGACGACCATGAAGCCGGAAGCCAGGGTAAAGAGAGCTACTACGAGAAAAGCAATTTGTTCACCAGTCATATGATGTTTGCTCCGTTTAGTGATGAGCCGCTTCGACGATAGCCACGGCCTTTGACCCCTGGGCCTTTTCACGTTCCTTGCGGCTGTACGAGCGCGCAATTTCCAGCGCAACCCAACCGAGAACGACGTTCGAGAGGAACATAATTGAGACATAAATCCAGGTTGGAGTTCCCGCCAGAAGGGCGTTCATCAATGCAGTCACCATCAAAAGGGCGAAGGCTAACGGCGTCAAAAACTTCCAGTTAAAGCCGAGCATATGGTCAATGCGGATACGCATCAAGGTGTATTTGATCCACATGATGACCCAGTAACCCAGAAAAGCCTTGAAAACAATCACGGCAATCGCGAGGAAGGGACTGACATGTTCAAGGCCGAAGAAACGATACCCGCCAAAGAACAGGATCGCCCAAAAACCTCCGAATGTGAAGGCATGCAGGAGCTCACCTGCATAAAACATGCCAAACTTCATGCCGGAATATTCGATGTTGTACCCCGAGACAAGTTCTGATTCGCCTTCCGCCATGTCGAAGGGAGCACGTCCGAGTTCGGCGATGGCTGCAATCAGGAAGATTACCGCGCCCAGCGGAGCAAGCCAGACGAACCAAATATCCTGCTTTTCGATGATCGCTCCCATTCCCATGGAACCCGCAAAAATAGTGGGGATCAACAGAGTGGCAAGCATGGGAATTTCAAAGGACACCATGACTGCCACCTGACGGAACGCACCGATCAAAGCGAACTTGTTGTTCGATGACCAGCCCGCCATAATAATGGAAAGAGTGCCAATAGCACCAGCAGCAACAATGTACAACGCGCCGATATTCAAATCCACGCCGAGGATAACCGGGGCCAGTGGAACCACTGCCCACAGGATCAATACGGACATCATCGAAAGCATGGGCGCCAGGTTATAAACGACCTTGTCTGCCCCAGCAGGCGTGATGTCCTCCTTGATGATCAACTTGATAATGTCTGCGAACGGCTGGATCAAACCAAACGGTCCCACGCGGTTCGGGCCGATTCGATCTTGAAAGCGTGACACGACCTTGCGTTCCACCCAGACAAGGAAGATATCCAGCACCATCAAAATTGTGATCAAAAGGAGAACACCGATGAAACCGATCAGAATTTGCGCGGCAATTTCAGGCATTCCCCAGCCGGTGAAGATGCCCAGCAACCAGTCTGCGGCTACTTTGAGGGGATCATTCCAAAAACTCATTGTTGCTCCTTAGCCCCCTCTCCCTGCGAACTTGAGAGGGTCGGGGTGACGTCATTCGACAAAGAAAAGGCTGAAAGGACTACTCCATTCAGCCTTTTATCTTCAGTTATAGAAAACTTACGCCCACTCCAACATCCCTTTGCGCCATGTATAGGTCAGGCCCGCAATGAGAATTAAGATGAAGAGGATACCTTCCATAACGGCGAACAAACCAAGTTGCCCGAGCTTCACAGCCCACGGAAAAAGGAAGACCGTTTCAACGTCGAAGACCAAAAACACGAGCGCAAATATATAATACTGAGCTTTAAACTGGACCCAGCTGTCACCCACAGTCTCAATACCGCACTCGTAGGTTGATTGTTTAATGGAATTCGGTCTTTTAGGGGCAAGCAGCCAGGCCGCCGCGATCGCGCCGACCGGGATAATCAACCCAACAATAAAGAACAAACCGACATAGATCCACTGACTCATAGGTACTCCATCTCAAATACATCTTTTATGACAAAATTTGTATTACAAGCGGCGAAATTGTACCATGAAGAACAAACGGCCGGCACTGAATGCATGTCAATGTTTCAGGTGATCTTCATCCTATATTTATTTTCCACGCCTTTTCCACCGGCCAAAAACGAATTTGACGATATCCTCAAAAAATGGAAATCCCATGACTGTACCCACCAGGGAGCCTACCAGGCCGGTTGCGCGCACTACATTCGTGGATAGACCGAGAAGATTCACTGCCTCGATCTCTACAATCTGGGCTGATACCGTTTTTCGGCTTTCTTCACCGTTTGACTTGTCTACAAACCTGAGATAGAGCCAGATCGTCCCACGATAGACTCCCACCTCGCCCGGACGAACACTCCAATAAAATACAGCAGGCTGCCCCTGTGCCAGCGGCGCACTGATCAACTCTGCGGGACGGACATCCATGCCGGCAACGTCGAAGCGTGCCTCAGTAACAACGTGATGTGTCTCATAAAGGTTCGGGATCTCGATCACTTCCCCGGTCACTACAGTGCCGTCCAGTTCAGCGGTGGGTGTGACATTGCCAAGATCATCCACTTCCAACGTCAGACGAATGATATCGGAATCACCCACCCGAATTGTAGGAGGGAACTCCAGGGTGAGGAAACGCCTCTCAGGCAGGGCAGACTGCGGCGTAGCTGGGACCACTGTCCCACCCACAACAGGCGCGGGCAGGGTTGGTTCTGAAGCAGCAGGTTCTGCCTCGGGCGCGGAGCCTGCGCAGGCGAGGATGCTGAGGCCCAGAACCAGTACCGCCGCAAACAGCGGGAAAATACTACGGGAAGAAAAAGGCAGCTTGTTCACGAAGCAGGTAGCGGCTGTGAATGAAACGACGCGGGAGTGGGCAGTTGCAACTCAGCTGGCGGGATCGGCTGGACGCGAGTCTCGCGCCGCGCGGGTAGAAATCCCCAGATCAATAACGAAATGGAAACGGCCAGGATGAGAACACCCAGCAGGATTCGAACTCTGCGCGACATGTTATTCAATTGGCAGTAAGTCGCCTGCCACCAGGCCGGGGAAGGCGGAGCGTAATTGCGCATCCAGTTCAGAGGAGATCAACGGCGCAGTATTACTCGCCATGATGTTTTTGACCTTCTGCATGGCACGCGCCTGTGTATCTGTGGAACCTTTCCTTTCCCAGGCAATTCGGGCATCACGGTCCGCGATCTTAGTCATCACTGCTTCAGTCTTCATGCGATGTATCGTGTGTTTGGCAACGATGAAGGAGCCGCCAGGACCGATCTGTTTGATCAGATCAACGGCCAGATCCTCTTCACTGAATGAAATGCCACGCTTGACGCGCTTCATCATTTGCGCCACTTCATCATCAATGACCGCTTTCGCAAAGTCGAAGGTTGTCAGCGCATCGATCAAACCACCAATATTGAACATATCCATGCCGCTCACAATACCGCCCATGCCAGACATGCCGGTTTCATATCCAGACTGCGCATCGTTCAACTTGGAATTCGTCAGGCCAATATAACCGCCGCAGGGAACATTATAGAACCGTGCGATTTGAGCGAACGCCATGTGCAGCATGCCGCATTCAATGGCGCCGGACGTGTAGGCTCCCGAGCGCATATCCGCAACCGTTGCGAGCGTGGCATAGATGGTCGGCGTACCTTCCCTGACCATCTGTGTCAACGCCACGGTGGCAAGATACTCGGCGTTGCCCTGTACGAGCGTCCCCGCCATGGACATCGGTGAGGTTAAACCCGCGTTGGGCACGATGGTGGGATACACGGGCAAACCTTCGCCTGCAAAATACATCACGTTTTCAGTGGAAAGGTTATCCATTGAAAGTGGAGAAACTGTCGGGCAGTAATGATGTGTAAGAAAAGGGTGTTCCTTATAAGCATCTTTTCCGCCAGCAACCATGTATGCCATCTCCATCATGTCCAGCGTATCTTTATGATCGGTTGTGGTTGTCCGGATCGGTTTCGTGCAATATTTGAGCGCAGGATATAAGCGTGAGATGGTGAATTGATCCTTCGGGGCGTCTTCCGCCAGTGTTGAAATGGAGAACATATCATAACCGGGCAGTTCATTGATGAGGTGGGCGATCCGTGCAATGTCGCTGGACTCCGCGCGGCGTTCCCTGCCTGTGACCGGGTCGATAATGTTGGGAGCGGAACTCGCCGTCACAATGACCGGGCTGTCATCTGGGATCGTTTTGTCGAATTTGGGGTCGCGTGCATGGAATGTGAATTTGGGCGGAGCCAGCTGGCGATACTTTTCCACGACAGCGCGCGGCATTTTGACAAAATTCTTTTCTGAGTCGACTGTGCATCCATGCCTGGCAAACAACTCGCGGGCCGGCCCATAGCGCACCTTCAAACCTACCTCTTCAAGAATTTCAAGAGACGCGTCGTGAATACGCTGCACTTGTTCTGGCGTAAGAAGCTCTGCAAATGACATGTGATCTCCTGTGAGTTTTGTCGAACGATAAATAACCCTGTTAGATAATCTTTCGTCTTCGTCTTACATGGCGATGCTGGACACTTTCGTTTTTCCGCTTGCGAGGGAAGTGGATATCTCGAAGGAATTTTTCCTGAGCGTCCTTACCCTGCCTGGCAACCTGCTTTGGAATATCAAGAATTCTGTCAATGATCTCGAAGCGGTCGTTCTTGAATGCCCAGCGTTCCACCCTGAGACGTGCAGCCAGATCAATAATATTTTGCAGGGGGAACATCTGCAGCCCGGCACGGGTCACCTTGAGAGTGGCGGCAGCAGTGGCAAATCGCGCCGACGATTCAAGATTCCATCCTTTGAGATATCCATAAATAAATCCTGCCGAGAACGTCGCGCCTGCCCCGCATGAATCCACCGCTTTGACCGAAGGCGCGTAGACCCGCACGATCTCCCTGCCCTGTGCCACGAGACAACCGCCCTTCGCCAGCGTGATAATTGCGGTTTGGATTCCCGACTTTAACAATTTTTTTGCCGTCCCCAACAATGCCTGCCTGCCTCCCAATTGCGCGGCATCCGTCACTGCCTGGCAGAACGCGGCACGTTCGGCGAATTTTTTCAACACAGCCGGGTCTTTATGTCCGTGTTCCAGGTTGACGAAAACGGGCACACCCAGATGGTTTGCTTCGTCCATGGCACGCAGGGTGTGGTCGCCATCATACCAGTCAGCATATAGGATTTTCGAATCGCGCAAGGGCGACAGATCCGCTGTGTCAAGAGTATTTAGTATCTGCGGTGTGCGCTGCCAGAAGTAGGTGCGCGCCCCATCCCTATCAGAGACGTTTACTTCCAGGGGGGTTTTATATTGATCCGTAAAACGGACTTCTCCCTGCACACCCCACTCCTCGAGCTGATCAGCGAGCGCGTGCCCACGCAGGTCATCGCCCACGGCAGTGCCGATCATCGCCGACGGCACATCCCATTGTCGCAGCAAACAAGCCACAATCGCGGCATCATCGAACACATATTCATTGACTTCCTTCACGACGGCACCCGTATTACGTTTTGGCATTTTCTCAAGCACCATGATCGCAACAGGTGTTAACATTCCGAAGCCAACATATTCAGGGGGGGACGCTTTTCTCGCCATATCTATAAATGAAGTAAAAGATTCAGCCACAGGGAATCTTTCAGATCAGCTCCTCAACTTTTCACCTTTAGGATCATATAAAACCGTCGAAGTTACCTGCGCTGGATAGATGCCTTCGATCAATTCCACTTCCACGTGGGTTCCGGCTTTTGCCAGCTCCAACGGCAGATATACATACAAAATGTTCTTCTTTATTGTATACCCATAACCACCGCTACGCACACGCGCAATCACTTTGCCTTCGCTATACACAGCTTCACCGCCATAAATTTGGGTGAACTCTTCACCATCCACAACCAGAGTGCACAGCTTCCTTGCAAAACCATCCTTCTTTTTCTCGATCAACGCATCCCTGCCAATGAAATCGCCCTTGTCCAGATGCACACAGAAACCAAGGCCCGCTTCATAGGGTGTTTCGAGTGGTGTCACATCTGATGTGTAATAGCGATAGCCTTTCTCCAGACGCAATGAATCCAACACTTTATACCCGCCCACTTCCATGTTGAATTCCCTGCCTGCTTCGAACAGAATATCCCAGACCACCAGGGCACGATGATTGGGAATATACAATTCCCAGCCCATTTCGCCGACATAGCTGACACGCTGCGCCCACACACCGACTCCGTTGATCGTGATGAATTTCGCCGTCAGATAGGGGAATGCTTCATTCGTGACGTCATCCTGCGTCGCCTTCGAAAGAACGTTTCTCGCCCCGGGCCCCCACAACGCCAGGCAGGCATAATCCAGCGTGATGTCACGGAAAGTCACATCTTCGTCGGGCTGAGTCTTCATCTGCAGCCATGCCAGATCGTTTCCAATGAATCCGGAACCAGTGACCACCCAGAATTTATCGACAGCAATTCGAGTCACCGTGACATCCGCTTCGACGCCGCCACGCGTGTTCAGGAATTGCGTGTACATTGCGCTGCCAATCGGCTTGTTCATGTTGCTGTCTGCAACACGCTGCAGGAGGGTCAACGCCGCGGGACCGCTGACCTCGATCTTGCCGAATGAGGTCAGGTCGAAGAGGGTGACGCGTTCGCGAGTGGCGCAGTGCTCCGCTCCCACGCGGTCAAAGTATGGAGGCTTGTTCCAACCCCATTCGTGTTGATCGGCACCCGCGCGCTTCCAGGTCTTGTTCCTGTCGAAATAGAGGACGCGCTCCCAGCCAAATTTCTCGCCGAAGACCGCGCCGAGTTCCTGCAAACGATAATGCACAGGGCTGACACGATGCGGACGCGCCCATTCATTCTCATCGTTCGGGAAGCGCAATGCATAATAATATTTCACACCTTCACGCGTTCGCTCTGCAGCATATTCAGGGTTTGAATAATAATTTCCGAAACGCGTGGCACGATATACATTCACATCCTGTGGGGCTTCACCATCCACGATCCATTCCGCCATGAGCCTGCCCATGCCGCCTGCGCCGCCGTACCCGTTTAGCGACATGCCCGCTGCCATCCACAAACCGCGCGCGCCAGCCACAGGTCCGAGCATGGGCTGGCAATCGGGTGTGTACGCACCGGGGTGACATGTGAGATTGATGATGCCAGCATCCTTCAAAAACGGGATGCGGCGGATCGCGCCTTCAAGCAGCATCTCGAAGCGCTCATAGTCGGCGGGCAGTGTCGCGTTGCCGTGTTCCCAGGGGACGCCGTCGATCCAGCGCGCCAGCGGATTCGGTTCATAGCCGCCGATCACCAGTCCGCCCTGCTCTTCGCGCATGTACACCAGGTTGTCGGGGTCGCGCAAGCAGGGGGTTTGCTTGGGGAATTCGTGCCCGGTCACCGCTTTGATGGCAATGTGTTGATGGTCCACCGGTGTTGTGGGAAGATACACACCGACCATGGCGGCGATGCGCGGCGCCCACATCCCCGCGGCATTCACAACCAGGTTCGTTTTGATGGAGCCTTTATTCGTAATAACTTTTTGTATTTCCCCTTTGGGCGAAAGCTCAAGCCCGGTCACACGCGTGTTCGTATTGACCTCAACACCCATTTCTCTGATGATGCGTGCCATGGATGTAGTCGTGTCATAGGGAGATAGATGTCCGTCGCGCGG
>JANMSY010000212.1:0-3544 GCA_031389865.1 Anaerolineales bacterium
CGATCTCCTCGCGGGTGTCGATCTTGACCGACATCTTGCGGAGTTCTTCCACAACCGTCGCGGTAGCCAGCTCAATACCATGCTTGATGAACATCGGATTGTAACCAGCTTCGAGGGCCTTGAGGCCTTCATTCACAATGGCGTGAGCCAAAATGGTGGAGGTGGTTGTGCCGTCACCAGCAATGTCATTGGTCTTCTGGGCGGCTTCCTTGAGGAGCTGCGCACCCATGTTCTCAAACGGGTCTTCGAGTTCAATTTCCTTCGCCACGGAGACGCCGTCGTGCGTAATGGTGGGGGAACCGAACTTGCGATCCACAGCCACATTGCGTCCCTTGGGTCCAAGGGTTGCGCTCACCGCATTCGCAACCATGTTCATACCGTTCTTGAGTTTGCGGCGTGCATCTTCTGAAAATACGAGTTGTTTAGCTGCCATTTTTCATTACTCCAAAATTAGCCTTCAACAATGGCTAGAATATCAGTTTCGCGCAGGATGAGCAGTTTCTTGCCATCCACTTTTACTTCAGTGCCGGAATACTTCGCGTACAGCACCTTGTCCCCAACTTTTACGTCCATGGCGATTCGTTCGCCATCTTCATCGCGATCGCCGGGTCCTGCTGCCAGGATCTTGCCTTCCTGGGGTTTTTCTTTCGCGGTTTCGGGAAGGATGATGCCGCCAGAAGTCATTTCTTCCTGCTCGATCGGCTCCACGATCACACGTCCGCCAAGGGGCTTCAGTTTCAATTTGCTTATACTTGCCATTGCTAGACCTCCTGATAGGGTTTTGAGTTTTTGCGAATTCTTCATAATCACGAAATTAGCACTCTATCGTATAGAGTGCTAATTGTATGATACCGAAACCGATGGCCTTAGTCAAGAGATTTGCCAAAATTCTTATATTATTCTGATAAAAGTGGGCCTATGGGGTGGGTGTTGGGGTGACATTGATGATCTCAGTCGCTCCAGGCGTGACATCGCTCATTGCCTCTGTCCCCTCAGCCGTCACGGAGAGGCTGGGCACATCACCTTCATCCAATGAGTCACAAATGGATTCCCCTGCCTCCACAATGCTCATGATCGTATCCCGTCCATCGGCGTACGCGTCGGGATTTGCCTGCAACTCGGCTCGCACCTCGCCCATGACCTGCCTCGCTTCTTCACATTGATTGTCGCGCGGGCGGCTCAACGCGGCGAGCACCGAACCGTAGGTGTAATAATAGACGATCGTGCTCGGTGAGATTTCCTGGCCCTCCACATCCGCTGGCTTTTCCCCAAGATCTGGAAAACAACGTTCCAGCCCGCGCCCCAGGCAGGAGTCTTCTCCGGAGCAGCCGCGTATCACACATTTCAGCGAGTAGATCGAGCCCTCATAGTTGCGTGAGCGAAAGTACACAATTCCAAGCTGCCCATAGATATCCGCGTTGTTGGGTTCAAATTCCAGCGCCTTCTGCACATTGATCGCTGCGGCAAAGAACTCGCCCAACTGCGAATAGGTGCGCGAAATGGATAGGTAGGGTGTGGGGTCCTTCACTCCAATCTGTTCGTTAATGCGCGCGGCTCTCTCAAAATATTCCAGTGACTTTTCATACACAGGCCTCGCGGATTCGGGATTCGGAATCTCACTTGCCAGCCGTCGATAATTCGCGCCCGCACGCAAATGAAGAAAGGTAAAATTTGGTTCAATGGCGATCGCTTTATCGTATTCCGTGATCGCCAGGTTATATTGCCCCAGGGTCTCCAGCACATAGGCATTGACACGATGTACGTCCATGATCTGGTCGGCATCTTCACGCTCGAGTGCCTGGTTGATAAGCGTATCGGCCTGGTTCCATTTCTGCGTATCCACAAGGATCTCTGCATAATAGGCCATGGCAAGCGTGTTGGTGCTGTCCAACTGGAGGGCCTGCAAGGCTTCCTGTTCTGCTTCGAACAAAAAGGCCTCGACCTGCGCAGGATCGTCACGGTAGATGCTTGTGTTGGCATTCCAATCCAGGGTAAATGCACGGATGGCTCGAACGCGGCTGTTATCGGATGCAAGTTCCACAGCCTTGTCCGCAGACTCGAGCGCCTCGAGTAAACGGGCTTTTTTCTCAGGGTTGGTGATCAGAAATGCGGATGAATACGTCTGGATGCGAGCCAGGTTTGCCCAGGTTTGGGCATCGTTCGGGTTCAGCCGTACAGCCTCCCGGTAGGCAGTGATCGCCGCCTCCAGATTGCCGGCAGTGAAATTGGCATCCCCTTCCATCAAAAAGGATTGGACCGCCCGTGTTGGAGTTGGGGTGGCCTCAAATAAATTCTTGATCTCTCCCTTATCCATCTGTTGCAACATCCATACACCCCCAAGCAGCATTACCACCCACAGGAACATGCGGTAGATATTGGACTGAGGTCTGCGTTTAAAAAGTGGACGACGCGGTGAAACGTTCATGGCGTAGAGGTCGCTTCGGGTGTGGAAGTCTCTTCAGGGGTCGATGTGATTTCATCAGTCGGCACAGGTGTGTCCGTGTCCACTGGCGGGTTATCCAGATTTTCCTGGCAGACCCGGATGATGGCGTCTGCAGCCTCCAGGATGAGTTCATCTGTAGTGAACCGGGTCTGCAATGTCTGTGCGATGGGCAGTGCCTGTCCACATTGATTTGTGCGTGCCAGTGCCAGCCCATACGTAAAATAATATTCCGAAATACGAGGGTCGTCCGACAGGGCGAGTCCCTGAATAGGCAAACCTGCCTCCGTCCTGCCACCATTGACCGCCAGACTGAGTTGGTCCAATGCCTGCTGATAAAGAAACTGGCGATAATACATTACGCCGAAATTCCCGCGCAGCCTGGGGTCCGTGGGACGATTCTCCACAGCGGTTTCAGCGTATTGCAGCGCCTTGGCATATTCACCGATCGTTGCATAGGTACGCGAGATGAAATAGTCAGGTTCAGGGTCAGCCGGATTCAACGTATTGGCAGTGTTAAATTCCGTGATCGCATCATCATAGACCTGAAGGAAACGAAGGTTGCGCCCGAGTTCCACATGCAGAATGGCGAGATACGGGTTCACCTCGATCGCCGACCGATAAAACTGGACCGCACTTACATAATCGCCGGTCGCTTCAAAGATATATCCGCGGGCACGACGCGTTTCCAGCGCGTCTGGATTCAATGCCAGTGCAGTTCTCGATACTTCCCTGGCCTTGTCAATATTATCGAAGGATTGAGAGTCGATCAGGATTTCAACACGATATGCATGAGCAATGGCATTGTTCGGGTCGAGCTCCAGCGCCTTGTCAATCGCCTCCATCGCCTCGCCGTTCTTTCCATCCTGAAAATCCAGCGCCCAGGCGCGCGCAGCATGGGCCATCGAGTTGTTCGGGCTCAGCAACAATGCATTTTCAGCATTCGCCTGGGCCTCGCGCGGAAAGCCGGCAAACACCTGCACGCGCGCAAGTGCAATATACAGCAGCGGGTCTTGAGGCGAAGCCTTGATCGCCGCTTCATAAGCTTCAATTGCCTGGGGCAGTCTTCCCTGGTCAAAGAGTGACTGCCCTTCAGAGGCAAGC
>JANMSY010000227.1:0-6438 GCA_031389865.1 Anaerolineales bacterium
CAGGGGAAGATGCGATACCACCCCAAGCCGTGCCCGCACTGCTGCGGCTTCGTTAGGCAGGCGGTAACCCGCCACGCTTACTTCGCCCAGCGAGGGACGTGATAAAGACGCGAGAATCCGCAGAAACGTCGTTTTGCCCGCTCCGTTCGGACCCAGCAATGCAACGAACTCACCTGGCTGCACATCAAAGTCCACGCCGCGCAGGACAGTCTTTAAGCCAAATCGTTTGACGAGTTTTTTGACTGTGATCATAATGTTCTCTCGCTTTGAGCGCTTCGTCTGCGTTCTTGGAACTCTGCTCAGCGCGAATGTCCTACATCATTCCCTTCAGGATTTCCTTCAGTTCTGCACGGCGTTTTTGATATGCTTCCTCAGAAATTTTCTTTGCGCGATGCAGGTCATCGAGCGCAACAATGGCATCCAGGACATCTTCAGATGAATCAAATTCTGGTTCTGCCTCATCGTCATCTTCTTCCACACGATTGCGGTCACGCATGTATAGCCAGACGCCTGCAAGGATGAATGCCAGGCCCAGCGCGCCGGCACCAATCAAAAGGTTCCTGTTTGAATCTACTGCCGGTTCCGGGGCCGCCTCGGCACTTTCCTTCGGCTCACCCGATACCGTGAATTTAATAGTGTCGCCTGCCTGCACATTCAACGCAGTGTACACCTGAAAGTTGAAATTCTGGATCGCCTGCAGGCCCTCATCGGTCAGTGTCGCGCTTTCTGCTTTTACACCTTCCGGCAGGAACACTGTGAAACTGGCTGCCGGCAGGACGAACGGCTGGGAAATTTCGAACTCTTCCTCTTTGGGTACGGTTGTAAAAGCGATCATCCCATATGAGTTTTCACTGGGTGGGATCGCCATTCCGTTATCTGTGTTTACAAACGGTTCACTATCCTGCAGCGCCTCGTAGCCAAGCCCCGTTGTGCCTTCAGGCATTTTGATGAACGGGACTTCAGTGCCATCCTTCAGCTCGACCACAATGGTCTTGTCGGTTGGGTTGTGGAATGAATAAACGCCGAATACCTGAATTTCCGCGTCGCTGTAATCAAGGAACAGCCGCACTTCATCCACGATGAGCAATGATGTATCGTCCGTCATTTCAGTGAGTGTGAGCGGTGGCAGTGTCAGGGATGAAATGCCTGCCTCCACGACTGCAAAATCAGACTGCATGGTAATGCCGTCCACCTCAACCTCACTGATGAAGATCCGGCTTTCAGGCATTTCGATGTTTTCAAATGTATACGTGCCGTCTGTGTCTAGAGTGCCTTCCTCAGCAAACACTTCCTGTGGACCCGCACTTGGGTCGGCGCCATGATCGTACCCGCGTAATATGATTTTCAGATCGGATGGAAGATCGGCTCCCGTTTTATTATCAACAGATCCGCTAACACTTCCGAATCCTTCCTGCAGTACAACGGCAGTCGGTTCATTCGTAATCTCAGCCTGGGCTGTGCCTTCGACTGGCGTTCCCTCAGCGGATGGTGTTCCCGCGTCGGCTGGGACAGGGGTCTGTGTCGCTGAGGCAGGTTCAGTCGTGGGTGTTGAGGCGGGTGCTTCCACCACTTGAACATCCTCCGTATTAAAGGAAAGCGTTCTCAAGTATGCGGCGACTGCCCACATGTCATCATCGCTGAGATCTGCGCCAAATGCTGGAATTTCCGCATTACCCTGTTTGACAATACGCGCCAACTCAATTTCACTCACCGCGGACATCTTTGTTTGATCTGTGAAGAAGTCCGTTGAGCAATCTGTGCACCTTGTTTCAAAGATTTCCCGGCCTTTTGCAACCTGTTCTACAGTGGTGTGCAACGTCATCGCGTAGGCCACGACGTCCCAGCGTTCCTGGTCGTTGAGACTCGCAAACGGAGGCATCAGGCGTTCCATGTTGCCGCGTGTTACGATCGTGTACCATTGCGCCGGTGACGCAGGACGCGCGATCTCCGGCAATCCAAATGCCGGTACAGTGACCCCGAGTTGGATGCCTTGTTCGCCATCACCCAAACCAGTCTCGCCGTGGCAGGCTGCGCACTTTTCAGCGAAGATCGCTTTGCCGTTTTCCACAGCTGGTACCTGTGCAGGCACAAGCACCAGCTGTGGTTCGGGCGTGGGTGGTACATAGTTGGGCGGGGGAGTAACGTCTTCAGCCAGCGTGAAGTTGCAGGCACTAATGATGATTGTGAGTAGAGTGAACAAAATTAGGTTGCGTAATTTCATGAGGGGTTCCATAAGGTATTGGTAAATGAGGATCACCAATTATTTTTTATTTTTAAGCTAATGACTTTCCACAGGATGGACAGAACCGGTCTGAGACCATGACAGGCTTTCCGCATTTTGGGCAGAAGCCAGATGATCTTTCCTTGCGTCCCCGGCGCCGTGCGGCAATCATTGACTCAATATCATCGTCGTTAACTTCAGGTGTGCTGATGGATGCGTCGGCGCGGCGTGCGGCAATCGCTTTTTCAATGCGGGCATCAGCGTTCTGCGCGGAGGCAGGCTGCGGGGCGATGGAATCGATCTGCCTCAGGATGTCCGCGCCTTTCTGCAGGAGATGTGCGCGTTGAGATGGATAATCCTCTTCGGGAATTTTTCCAAGGTTGAAATCAAAATCGAGTTCCTGCAGGGAGTTGATGACGCGGTCACGTTCCGCCATGAGTGCAGACAGGTCATGTTCCTCTTCAGTGACGCCGCGGGCGCGTCGTTCCATAAATGGGGCATAAAGATAGATCGCGACCAGCATAAATATGGCAAGTGTGAAGAAAATTGCGGTGAGTTGCATGTCATCCCTTTATTTTAGCAATGGGTCTATTTGTGCGCGGATCTGGTCAATGGATGTGAACGGACCCACCTGTACGTATTGCAGAACGCCTTCCTTGTCAACAAAGTATGTTTCAGGGACACCTTTGATGCGGAAGTATTGCGAGATGCGTGTTGCAAGATCGGGACCATTGGCAAATGTAATGCCGAATTTTTTTAGGTAGACGCGTGCTTCGGGTTCGGTGTCAACATAATCCACACCGAGAAAGACAACCTGCCCGCTGGGTTCATATTGCTCCCAGGCCTCCTGTAATTCAGCGGCTTCCTGTTCGCAGGGCTTGCACCATGAAGCCCAAAAATTGATAACGACGACCTTGCCGCGCAAGTCTTCAAAATTGATCTCACTTTTGCCATCCAGTTCATAACCGCTGAAAAGTGGCAATGTAAAATTGTCAATCTTATGTCCGGGCTGGACGGTGCCTTGTTGCGCGCGGTTAAGTCCCATGGCGACGATGACGAGCAGCCCGACCAGAAATACCCATACAATGATCTGTGCCCAGATTGGCACACCACGGCGTGGCGCGGCGATTGTTGATTCTGTCATGAATTCTCCAGCACCCTGCAAAGGTTCCCAGCCTGCACAAGGTTTGATTATTTTTGCTTTTTTAGCTCTTCTTCCAACTTGGCAACATATGGATCAACGGACTTCGCTTCCCCTCTCGGGTCAGATGCGTTTGTTTCCGTTATGGATGGCTTCATCCACATCTGGAAGCCGCGTGCCAGCAAAAGTACTCCAAACAGGATCGCAATTGCCGGGACAAGATAGGAAGCGAGTCGATTCGGCGGATCAGCAAGGGCACGCGCGCCGTACTGCTCAACGAAATATTGCTTGATCTCTTCTTCGCTTTTCCCCTCTGCCAGCTGGGTGCGGATCAGATCGCGCCATTGGCGGCACGCTTCCGTCGGACAGACATCCAGGGGTGTGCTTTCGCATACCGGGCAATACAACTGCTTGGCAATGCGGTTCACTTCGTCATCTGTGGGAGTCGGTCCCTGTGCAGATGCGATAAGGGTCAAAGTGAGTGTGAATGCCAGGGCGATGAGGATCGCCACAGGTAATTTGGTACTCGTACTTGTAGCCTTCAAATTTTTTATCATTGATTACCAATTTACTGGCTAATCGGCGGCGCTGGGTTGCTTGGTGGCGGCGCGCACCCTGGCTTTGGCAGCTACTCGCTCCGCTTCCTTCTCAGGCCACGCAGCGATAACAATGCCAACCAGGAACAAGAGACTTCCAAGCCACAGCCAGTTGACCAGGGGATTAACATAGATCTTAAAGGTCGCTCCAGAGGAGGAGACGGGTTCCCAGTCTACAAGCAGGATATAGAGATCATCTTTCAGCGTGGAGCGATTACCCGGAATGGTCATCGTTTGCTGTGAGTCAAAGTAATAGTCAATACGCGGGTTCAGTTCGCCGAGAAATTCGCCGTCTCTATACACGTCAATCGAGGAGCGTGTGTATCTGACGCCTGCGGGCATATTATCCCAGGATGCGATTTCGTTGTATCGAACTTCGTAACCTGCAATGTTAAGGGATTGTCCCTGGGCAAGAGTACCCTGGGTCTCAGATTGGAACATCTCAATCCCTATAATGCCGATCGCCATGAACATCATGCTGATATGAATGATATATCCACCATAACGGCGGCGGTTTCGTCCTGTGAGATTCCAGAAGGCAGTGAAGATGTTCTCACCCTGACTTCGCTGACGTGCATTGGCCCCCCGCCAATATTCGTAGACGGTTACCAGGAGGACGAGGGCGATAATGAAGAATCCGATCAACGCACCAACTTTTTGTGTATAGGTCGCGAAGATCAAAGCTGTAATGACAATCGCACCCACAATCGGTTTCCACATGGCGCGTCCCAGAGTCTTGACCGTGGAATGTCCCCACGCAGACAGGGGAGCAACACCCATCAGGAACAGCAATGAGGCCCAGAGGGGGGAGGTGGCGCGCTCATAGAACGGCGGCCCCACGGTCACTTTTTGACCCGTGAAGAGTTCAGAGACCAATGGGTAGATCACGCCCCAGAAACATACGACCAGAATGCTCATGAACAAAAGATTATTCAGCAGGAACAGCGCCTCACGTGAGAGCAGGGATGTCATCCTGGTTTCGGATTTCAAACTGTCCCAGCGGTAGATGATCAATGCTGCAGAGGTGATCAAGGTGAAGCCAATGAATGCAAAGAACAACGGACCAATCGCGCTCTGTGCAAATGAATGAACCGAGGATAAAACACCTGAGCGAGTCAGGAATGTTCCAAAGATGACGAGGGCATATGTCAGGATGACGAGGATCATGTTCCAGTGCTTCAACATGCCGCGTTTTTCCTGGATCATGACCGAGTGCAAAAATGCGGTGCCAGTCAGCCAGGGCATGAACGCCGCGATTTCAACAGGGTCCCAGCCCCAATATCCGCCCCAGCCAAGGACATCATATGCCCAGCGTCCGCCGAGCACAAGACCAAAGGAGAGGAACAGCCATGCCCATAACGTCCAGCGGCGCGTGAGACGGATCCAACGGTCGTCTGTTCGTCCCGTGATCAGGGCCGCCATGGCGAAAGCATAGGGGATCACAAAGGAGACAAAGCCGAGATAGAGCATGGGAGGATGGATGATCATGCCAGGGTGGCGAAGGAGCGGATTTAGCCCCTGGCCATCGGCAGGAGTAAAGAGCACAGCGTCTGCAGGTTGGAAGGTGGCTGGCTTTATTCCATCAAAGGTTTGATAGAGTTGCATAAATGGATTCTCGAAGAAGACATTCATACCGATAAAGAACGCCATCGTGACACATGCGACGACAATCACCCACGGCAGGAATTCGCGGTCGCGATCCCATTTACGGAGGGTAACCAGCGATGCAAATGCGGACATCAACCAGGACCAGAACAGCAGCGAGCCAGATTGTCCGCCCCACCAGGCAGTGATCTTGAGGTAGGTGGGCATGCTGCGGCTGGTCACTTCATAAACGAATTGCACTTCGTAATGATTATTGACGAGCAGATAAATAAGAATCCCTGCGGTGAGTGTGAGCAGGGGCCATGTCAGAAGCATGGCGCGGCGTGCACTTTCCACCATCGCAGCATTTTTTGTGCGGTCGCCATAGATCGCGGCAAACACACTATAGAGTGTCACCAAAAATGAAACTACTAAAACACCAAACCCAAAGTTTGCTATCATGTAAATCTCCTTCAATTACAGAGCGCCGCCTGGATAGCCATCATTCTGTAAATACTGTAAAAGCGGCAAAAGCCCTAAAGGTTAACACCGACCTTTAGGGCTTTTTTCTTCCTTAACCAGCTTGCTCAGGCAAAGCCTCTTCATATCGAGTGGGGCATTTGAGCAGGAGCTCCTCAGCATAAAAAACGCCATCCTCACCGAGGTGCCCGGTCATGATCGCTTGTGCTTCATTGCGCAGAAGGTCAGGCTTGGGTCCAACGTAAACAACCTTGACACGTGGACGAGATGGATCGCTCACGGCCTGATGGAGAGCTTCCGCGAGCCCACCCTCGGTGTCGATGTCGACAGCGTCGCCAGGGACGTGGGCCACGTCAAAGCTGAGGGTCAGTGTTTCGGAGTCGTATTGAATCGAGTCGCCAATCACCGCGCCGGAG
>JANMSY010000230.1:0-4922 GCA_031389865.1 Anaerolineales bacterium
TCAATGGTCGGTACCGCACCGTTCAGTACGGTTTCCTGTCCAACTCGTACAACCCACCAATAATCCTGGGGGACAATCGCAAACAGGAATGAAAGGGTTACCAAAGGCAGGATTGCCAGGCTAAGCCAGAGAAAATCGTAACTACGCGAGGAAGTGTGATTCATGAAGGGATATGCGGAGCGTGCCAGGCGGGTGATTTATGCACGTGCACAACCTTCCACGCACCGTTAAGTTTCACGATCACGCGGCTTTCATTGTGGGAGGCGACCTTCACTCCTTCCGATGATGCCGTACTGATGAGCAGTGTGTAGCTGACAATGGCAGTATCACCATAATTCTGAACATGTAAATTCGACAGATCGAAGCGTGTCCTCGATTTGGCGTTGCCCTCCGCACCGAATACTGTGCCACGCTCTGCATTGGAGCCCATCATGAATTCATGGAACGGAAGGCCATCGATTCGGTGTGGCGTGATCCACCATTCGTAGAGTGTCAGGTCTTCGGAAGTCGTTTCGTTATAGATCTGGATGTCATTCTCCTGAATGGATTGAAGATGAACGTTCAGGAACGCGATGATTTCCTCATTTGTCATAATGTCTCCTGCTACTCCCGGTGCCGTGGACGGCGGCTTGAGCTAAGCCAGTAACACCTTAAGATATTCATCCACCATTTTTTCAACATCAAAGATAGTCTCTGCTCGTTGACGTGCAGAACTCCTGAAGCGGTCCTGGTTATCCAATACCTCCACCGCCGCGTTTGCCAGCGCGGGAATATCGGGGTTTTCCAATTTCCATGGGTTCGCGCCATAAGGGACAAGCCTGCCTGCATCGCCCTGCACGATCTCGGAGAGGGAACCTGTGTCAAAACCGATCACAGGTAGTCCGCATGCCAATGCTTCAATAACCGAATTGGGACAGGGCGGATTCACCTCGGCAGAAAACAATGCATGAGATGAACGCATTAACCACGGGATATGATCGCGTGGAATCGTATTCATGAATTTGACTCGAAAAGCAGTTTGATCATTCAATTTGTTCCTGGTACGTCCATCCACGCGTCCAACGACCATCAATTCAATTTTAAATTTTTTGGAGAGTGCAGTGGCCAGATTTGCTGCATTGAACAATCCATGGTTTAGCCCACCTGCCAGGCTGCCTTCCACAACCAGTAAACGGTAATGCATCGGGGGTCGCTCATGCAAGCCATGCGGGGTATAACGGGTCAGGTCAACGCCATTAATGACCACGGAAGAGGGAACGCGCGCAGGCTTATACCAATCCTCCCACCAGCGTTTGATGAACTCACTCTGATAGATCACATGATCTGCCAGTCTTCTGCGAATCAATGCGAGGTTTGCATTTCCATAAATCGCACGGACGGTGTAGCGCGGTCCTGCCCATCGAGCGCGATGTACCCAGTTAATGCCGTCGAGTCGCTGCACGATACGTATCCCACGCCGACGTGCCTTCCATAACGGCAGCAGGCGTCGGGTTCCCGCGAGAACTAGAATACAATCTGCTTTTTGCGCGGGATCATGGGTCACATCCACACCGCGGGCGCGCAGACCACTTTCAAATTTGAGTCGAAAGGAGGTGACTCCGCCCATTCCTTCCACGCGCGGAACGATGCAAATACGAGGCATACGGTAATTATACTTACGTATGTCCTTGCGGGGAGCAACAGCGGCAAGGCAATCTGCCCGGAAGTCAATGCCATGATTCGATGAACTTAACTACAAGTCATCTCAAAAATGTCACCCTCCCGAAGGACATCGGGACGATGTGAGCGAAGCGAAGGGTCTCTACTCCTGAAGTACAAGACTCTCACCTGCATGATTTGCTTAGCAAATCACGCCAGGTGCAAGTGTCGGTCGCAAAGAACGCTCCCTCAGAGTGACATGGTGTTTTTGAGATAACTTGGAGCTTAATGAGATTGCTTCGATTTACTCGCAATGACTATCAATCGATTCTATGGTTAAATTGGAATGGAGGAAGTTATGGCAAACCCCGATCCTGATTTTGTAGCCTTTCTCAAAGCCCATCCCACATATCCATCCACACACCTCATTGACGAATTGCGCGCCACTGACTACGCCCGGCTCGATATCGGGGGACATATTTATCTCGATTACACAGGCGGTGGGCTGTATTCCGAATCGCAATTGCGACGCCATAACAAACTGCTTGCCGAGCAGGTCTTCGGCAACCCGCATTCCAGCAATCCAACATCGCAGGCCGCCACACAGCTTGTGGACCATACGCGCGAGTATGTGTTAAAGTTCTTCAACGCCGATCCCGATGAGTATCTTGCCATCTTTACACCCAACGCAAGTGGTGCGTTAAAACTTGTCGGCGAGTCCTATCCATTTCCCAATGGACGTTATCTTTTAACATTCGACAATCACAATTCGGTGAATGGGATTCGGGAATTCGCTCATGCACGCGGTGCGGATGTGAAGTACGTCCCGATTGGACTGCCCGATATGCGAGTGGATGCTTCGCAGCTCAGCCGTGAGCTGGGTCAGCCTTCGAAAAACGGACACAATCTTTTTGCATATCCCGCGCAGTCGAACTTCTCCTCCGTTCTACATCCATTGGAATGGATCGAGCAGGCCCACCAGCACGGCTGGGATGTTCTGCTGGATGCTGCGGCGTTTGTTCCCACCAGCAGACTGGACTTGAGCGTCATCAAGCCTGATTTTGTCCCTGTGTCCTTCTACAAAATGTTCGGGTATCCCACCGGTCTGGGCGCGTTGATCGCGCGCAAAGAGGCGCTGGCAAAATTGCATCGTCCCTGGTTCGCCGGTGGCACGATTACAGTTGCATCTGTACAGGGTGATAAATATTATATGGCGGATGGCGCGTCCGCTTTCGAAGATGGAACGATCGACTATCTCAACATCCCCGCAATCGAGATCGGCCTCAAGCATATCGAGTCCATTGGTTATGACATTATCCACGAGCGTGTGCACTCACTCACCGGCTGGTTGCTGGAAAACCTGACAGGGATGAAACACAGTAATGGAGTTCCGTTGGTGCGAGTCTACGGCCCCACCAGCATGGTGGAGCGCGGCGGGGCAGTGACCGTCAACTTTTATGACCGGGAGAACAAAGCCCTGGACCATCGCTTTATCGAAGAGCAGGCAAATGAAGCCGGCATTTCCCTGCGGACAGGATGTTTCTGCAACCCAGGCGCAGGTGAGATCGCGCTGGGTATCTCGCGGGTCGAACTGGATGTTTGTTTTACCCAGCCCGGCCACGAAGACCGCTTCACAGTGGATGACTTCCGCCACTGCATAGACGGAAAGTCCTCCGGGGCTGTCCGGATTTCAGTCGGAATGGTCACAAATTTCAGGGATATTGAAGCTTTCCTGGATTTTGCGAGAGGTTTATTAGCCTAGTTTCATTTTTTCATTTAAACGGCTTGACTCTATCCCCATTTTGCGTATAATTGTTCTGTTGGACACAAAAAAACGAGCAGAAATATTGCAAGCGCTTGAGAAAACCTCTCGAAGCGCTTGCCTTTGTTTGTCTCTTATACTAGCTGATTGTACTGGTATATGGATACAGGCTCGAACGTAGCGATTTTTAATCTTGAGGAGATGACCCATTGGAAACCAAGGGACTGACCGCACTCCGTATTAGCCTAGCCTCACCTGGAACGATTCTATCATGGTCGTATGGCGAGGTGCTGAAACCCGAAACCATCAACTACCGTCGCCTGCGGCCGGAAAAAGATGGTCTGTTCTGTGAAGCCATTTTTGGTCCGCAACGTGACTGGCAATGTTACTGCGGAAAGTATAAAAACCCCCGTTATAAAGGCATTGTCTGCGATAAGTGTGGCGTGGAAGTTACCCGCGCCGCGGTACGTCGCGAGCGCATGGGGCATATTGCGCTTGCCACTCCGGTCGCACATATCTGGTACACGCGCCGTATTCCGTCCTATTTGGGAATGCTGCTCGATATTTCGCGTCGCAACCTCGACCGTGTGTTGTACTTTGCCCAGTATATTGTTACCTATGTGGACGAGGAAGCCCGCAATAAAGCGCTCAAGCGCATTGAAGATGAAATCTCCGTCTCAGAGCGTGAACAGGCAACATCCATCAATTCGAAGATCGCCGAAATCAAGACCAAACGCGATCACACCTTGAATGACATCAAGCAAAAGACATCGAGCCTTGAACAGGGCTATGATGAAGTCATTGGCGAGAAACTTGACCCGGTCATCAAGGAAGGTCAGAAACTCGAGAAACTCCTGCAAGGTCAAATGGGCGAAGCTGCCAAAAAGGCAGTGGTCTTTGAATCGACCAATGAAAAGATCCTGGACGCCGGTGACAAGGTCAATGCCAAGCACCTGACACAGGTGCAGAAGATCGTTCAGAAGAACATCGAAACAGTTGAAAACGAATTAAAAGACCAGCGCGCCAGGGAAATCGAAGAACTCAAGATGGAGATGGGCCGCGTCAAAGCAGACGCTGACATGCAGATGGAAGCGCTCCGCTCGCAGTTGGAAGACCAGTCATCTGCTTCATCGAATCAATCATCCCGCATGCGTGATGAACTCATGGAATTGCGCCCCTTCACCTTTATCAGTGAAATCCGCTACCGTGAACTTAAGCAGCGCTGGGGTCAGGTCTTCCGTGCCGATATGGGTGCCGAAGCCTTCTATGACATTCTTGAGCGCCTTGACCTCGACAAACTCTCAGAAGAGCTGTGGCATGAGGTACGCACTACCAAGTCCAAGCAGAAGCGCAAAAAGGCCACTACCCGCCTGAAGGTCGTGGAGGCCTTCCGTCGTTCCGGGAATCGTCCGGAATGGATGATCCTGACAGTTCTTCCAGTCATCCCGCCCGACCTGCGCCCCATGGTGCAGTTGGATGGGGGACGGTTTGCAACATCTGATCTTAACGATCTGTATCGTCG
>JANMSY010000249.1:0-2283 GCA_031389865.1 Anaerolineales bacterium
GTTGGCAATGGGCAAGTCAGACAATAGCGAGACTTACGTATCGAGATATCCACCCGGCGGTTAGTGCTTTCAATGCATCTCCCATAGCTGCGCTTCGCCCATTACCTGCCTAAAGTATGCGGCTTCTAAAGTATAAATGAATGCATGGAGGGTAGAGATATTTATAGGCACACCCAATCAAGATGTAAATAAGCGCTATTTCGATCAAATGTTTGCACAAAGAGAAGCGATAGAAGCTTCATTTGGTAAGCCGTTGGATTGGTAGCGACTTGAGGCGCGGCAAGGATGCCGTATTTGTTTTTCAGTCGAGGGCCAGGGATTCAAAGATAAGAACAAATGGGAAGAAATCCAGAATCAAATGATTGAAGAAATGTGTGCGCTTAGAAATGCGCTTCAAGATAAGGTTGAGCAATTAAAATAACCAAGTAGCCTATAAGTTTTCTTTCAAACCCCGCTTCAACAAAAAAACAGGTGAGTTGAACAAATTCATAGCGGGCAGAGGGCAGTTTTCGCAATCGAACAATTCTTAATTATTCGTTTATAATTCGCGCATTCGCGCGAGTTTTGTTATTAGACCTCCTGCGAAAGTTTTTTTGCCACAGGACCCACAGATAAAAAAGAGTCTTAAGAGCCTTTTCTCAAAGGTCTCCCCGTGGCGCCGCCCGTGATTTGCTTAGCAAATCAGGCAGGTGTGTGCACTCCGTGGCTGATTTGCCCTTACTTATGCAAGAGGTCTATTGGTAATTAAGAAACATAACTTGAGTTCTGCTTTGCAGTCCTTCCCCCTCCAGGAACAAAATTTCCCCGACATCATTCGCAGGGTGGATATCCTACAACGCGTCATGGCTTTAATAAGCAGTGGCCTGGAGCTTGAACCTTTGCTGTCGAAAATTCTCGATAGCGCCGTCACCCTCATTCAGGCCACGCATGGAACCATTGGGCTGGTCGTCAGAGAAAAGGATGGAAAGGATGGGAGGGCTGGGATGGATTCGCCAGTCATACGCACAGTGGCCGTCCATAATATGCCGCAGGAGGAATTAGGTGCAGAGATGATCTCTGGCATTGGGTTGGCCGGGTGTGTGCTGCGTGATGGGCAGACGATCCGCCTGGACCGCTATGGCGACCTCGACCAGCCAACTTTGCCCGAACTTGCCGAGCATTCGGTCATCGGCGTGCCCATCCGTTGGGGAGGCGAAATGATCGGTTTCTTCGGCATTGGCGCTGAA
Organism: Anaerolineales bacterium; assembly: GCA_031389865.1. Taxonomy (GTDB): domain Bacteria; phylum Chloroflexota; class Anaerolineae; order Anaerolineales; family Villigracilaceae; genus Defluviilinea. The sequence continues at coordinate 1,227 of JANMSY010000249.1, forward strand.
TCGCCGTATCGTTTCAACGAGCGGATGTGGAAACCCTGGAGCTCTTTGCCCAGTACGCCGCGGTTGCCATTCATCATGGACATCTGTTTGAATCCAGCCGGGGTGCCCTGGACGAAATGCGTTTGCTTTACGAGACCAGCCAGCGTATCGGTTTGGCTGTCGATGTGGATGAGGTCATCACTGCCTACCTTGAGCAGGTTGCCCGGCATACAGGCTATGTTTGCAATGTGTGTCTGTATGATTTCGACTCACTGGGGCAGCGCACCGCCGTGGTGGTACGCGGCCGTTGGGATCCGGACACTGGCTTGCAGCGCCTCGAGGACCGTATGCCTTACTCACAGGACGAGCTCGATCCTCTACTCGATACCGGCCAGACTGTGACCGTTGTAGATGTGCGCACGGATGCGCGCGTCCCCGCTGGCCTGAGGCGGATCCAGGAAGAGTCGGGACGCCTGGCATTGGTGATGATTCCCCTCATGGTACGCGGGCAGCGCATTGGGCTGGTCGTACTCAGTTATCCGGGCGTTCACAAATGGAACGAGACCGGCCTGCGCCCTTATCAGGCAACTGCCGGCCAGTTAGCCATTGCGATTGACAGCCGTATTCAGCAGGGCTTGATCTATGAGCGCGGTCAGCAGCTGGCAGTTTTACAGGAACGTCAGCGCCTGTCCCGCGAGCTCCATGATTCGGTCACGCAGTTGATCTTTAGCACCACTCTGATTGCCCAATCCATTGCGCCAGCCTGGAAGCGCGACCCGCTCGAAGGCCAGCGTCGTTTGGACCGCTTGCTGGAACTGAGCCAGACAGCTTTGCGGGAGATGCGCACCCTGCTTGTCGAACTGCGTCCAGGTGACGAAACCCAAAAAGAATATGGATTATTATCCGACCAGCCTCAGGGTGGTGAAACGGGTCCGACGGGTCCAACGGGTCCGACGGGGCCCAATCAGGCTCTGACGGGTCTGGAACGTGTGCGGCGTTTTGGTTTGCTGGAAGCACTCCGCTTGCTGGCAGTAGATTTCACCCATGACGGTGTCGAAGTGGGTGTGCGAACGTATGA
>JANMSY010000262.1:0-4813 GCA_031389865.1 Anaerolineales bacterium
CCAATGGGCTCGGCGCGCCATAGGATGTCCCTTTGACTGCCGCCCGTTGAATGGCTTCCACGACGTTCGGATGCGCGTGTCCCGTGATGAGCGGACCCCACGACAAAACATAATCAATGAAACGATTGCCGTCCACATCGAAGAGATAGGGTCCCTCGCCGCGCTCGATAAAGAGCGGCTGACCGCCCACAGCGCGGAACGCGCGCACGGGTGAGTTTACGCCGCCTGGGAATAAATTCTGAGCTTCCTGAAAAAGGGAAATTGATTTTGTGATGTTCATGAGTTCTCCAGATTCGCCACCAGGATGGAAAGGAACAATTAAAGACCCTGTTCACTCCGTGACTCTGTGGCTATGATTTTATGTACTGCCAATTCTCCCGAATGGATACAATCGGGAATTCCAATTCCGCGATAGCCGTTGCCCGCCAGGGCAAGACCTGGATGTTTTTCCAACGCGGCGTCAATGCGTTCGAGGATCTCAGGATGGCCCAGGTTGTACTGTGGCATGGCCCTGTCCCACATGAAAACGCGCGACAGGATTGGCTCAGAGGTAATCCCCAACGTTAAATTTAATTCTTCTTTTGCAAGTGCAAGCAAATATTCCCTCACCCCTGACCCCTCTCCCATTGGGAGAAGGGGATTCTCCCCTCCCCCTGAGGGGGAGGGGCTGGGGGTGAGGGTTTGCCCTGCGCGACCGACGAAGACTCGAATGAGGGCATATCCATCTGGCGCACGATGAGGAAATTTGGTCGAGGTCCATGTGCAGGCAAGGGCCTTGCGTCCTTCGCGGCGCGGGATGACGTATCCGTAGCCATCCAAGGCGCGGGGAACGTTGCTGAGACGGTAGGCGAGTGAGACGGTCGCGGTGGAGGCGTAGCGGATGCCTTGCAGGGTGGAAGCAAGGTCAGGGTCGATGGAAGAAATTAAAGTCCCGCTTACGTAGGCAGGAGTGGCAAGGATGAGAGAGTCCGCTTCGATGCTTGAACCATCCGCAAGGTCCACGTTGTAGCACGACTCGAACTGTGCGATCCGCAGGGCGCGAGTGTTAAGGCGCAGATCCACGCCGTTCGCCTTTAATCGATCAACAAGTTTTTCAACGATCTCCGCGAGACCCGTGGTGGGTGTCAGGAACGCAGAGCGTGAACCTTGAACGGCTTTGCCGTTGGATTTCTTTCGCATTTCGAGCGCCCCGCGTGCAAGCGAACCATACTTAATTTCAAGATCGCGCAGATAGGGAAAAGTGGATGCAAGCGAGAGCTGATCGCCATCGCCCGCGTAGATGCCGGACATGAGCGGCTCGATGAGATTCTCGTAGGCTTCGCGCCCCAGCCGACGGCTGACGAACGCGCCGAGGGATTCGTCGCCGCTGAGTGATTTGGCAGGTTGGATGAAATCAAGTCCCATACGCGCCTTGCCGACCCACGAAACGAGACGGGTCCTGAGTATGGCTTCGACGTTTGTGGGGATCATCATGGCAAGGCCATCAGGCAGGGGAAGCAGCTGACCTTTGTTCAGGACATATGTATTTTTTTGATTTGGATTCGTGCCATGCAGACGCTCATCAAGACCAAGCTCTTTACAAAGGGCCACGCCCCAGGGCTTGGTGGCGAGGAAGGTGTCGGGTCCGCCTTCGATGATGAACTGTCCACCCTCAAAAGGGACGCGGTCCGTAATGATCTTGCCGCCCCAGTATGAGTTGGATTCGATCATCGTTACATGTGCGTCCGGGATGTTCTTCTTTGCGTAGTATGCGGCGGAAAGACCTGCTATCCCACCGCCGATAATGACAATGCGATTCATAGCCAGCCTGCTTCCTTTGCTTTTTCGCGAACGAGGCCCGCCAGCCCATCGATCATTTCAGGTGCAGTGTTAAGCATCTCGATGCGTTCCAAATGCACATCAAGCGACTTTGCAAGATTCTGATACACAATGTCAATATCATACAGGATCTCGACATGTTCACATACAAACCCAATCGGGCAGAGCAACATGTGGCGTTTGCCTTCGGAGGCAAGGCGTTTAATGACTTCGCCTGCATCGGGTCCCAGCCAGGGAATACTGGAAATCGCGGCGGATTGATAGGCAAACTCATGCGGTTGGGGAGCGAGGCCCTCCATTACTGCAGAGACTGTCTCGCGCAACTGGATGGGATAGGGGTCATTCCATTCCAAAATTTTTTCGGGCAGGCTGTGCGCGGTGAAGATCACGGGGACATCTTCGCGAACTTCCTCGGGAAAACGCTGCAACGCCGTACGTACGCGACTGGCAAGTGCATGGATGTATCCGCGCTGCAAGTGCCAGTTTTCGATACGCGAAAACTCGATGGGGAGAGTCGCTTCTTCAATTTTTTGGTAATACGCGCCGATGCTCATGCGCGAGTAATGCGGCGCCATCACGAGGCATACTGCCTGTTGAACACCCTGACCATACATTTGCGCCAGCACATCCTTGATATAGGGATGCCAGTGACGCATGCCCACAAAAGCCTTGAATTCTTTCCCCGTTACGTTCAAAGCAGATTCGAGCGCTTCTGCCTGTGCCCGCGTCTGTTCCAGGATCGGTGAACGACCACCGATTTCACGATAGCGTTCGCGCACTTCGTGGATGATCTCTGAGGAAGTCGGACGATATCCACGCACATCCAGCAGATATGGCTCGACCTCGTCCAACGCAGCAGGTCCGCCATAGGCCATCACCAGTACGCCGATCATCACGCGCCCGCCTTGACCCCGTCATATTCGTGCACCATATCCACAACTGCCTTCACGCTATCAACGGGTGTGTGCTGCTGAATACCATGCCCAAGATTGAAGACGTGACCCGGCCTGCCGTTTGCGCGGCGCAGCACATCCTGCACACGTGCCTTGAGTTCAGGCAGGGGCGCGAAGAGCGCAATGGGATCCAGATTCCCCTGGACCGCGACATCGTCTCCGAGCAGAGACCAGCCGTCATCAAGAGGGATGCGCCAGTCGAGTCCGATCACGTCCCCGCCCGCGCGTTTCATCAGCGGCAGGAGAGTCGTCGTATTCGTCCCAAAATGGATGACAGGCACGTTCATCGCCTGCGCAGCCCGCAGCAGTTTTTGAGAGTAAGGCAAAACAAACGTTTCGTAATCAGACGGACTCAGCGCGCCGACCCATGAATCAAAGACCTGCACCGCCTGTGCCCCGGCCCGGATCTGCGCGGTCAGGTAATCAATGAAAACGGCAGATAGTTTATCCATCAATGCATGGAAAACGTCTGGAGTGGAATACATCATCGTTTTAGTCTTGAGAAATTCACGCGACGAGCCACCTTCGATAATATAGGATGCGACAGTAAACGGTGCTCCACAGAAACCGATGAGCGGAGTCTCCTTGAGTTCCCCGCGCAGGATGCGGATCGCATCCATGACATAGCCGAGATCTGATTCTGCGTCGACCGGCTTCAATGCCCGGACGTCGTCCATCGTGCGGACGGGATTCTGCAACACGGGACCTTCGCCTTTGGCAAATTCCAGGCCCACGCCGAGGGGGATGGCCGGAAGCAGAATATCAGCGAAGAGGATCGCGGCGTCCACGCCAAAGGCACGCACGGGCTGAAGAGTCACTTCGGCGGCCAGTTCAGGCTGGTAACAAATCTCCAGCAGGGAATACTTTTCGCGGATGGCGCGATATTCGGGCATATAGCGTCCTGCCTGGCGCATGAACCAGACAGGCGTAGCATCCACAGGTTTTCGCTGACAGGCTTGTAAAAAACGGCTGTTCATTTCCATAAGGCAAATGTCTCTTCGGCGGGGTGATAAATGGCTGTGTGCAGCGGCGTGTCGCGCAACGTATAACGGCGCGCTTCGGTATCGCGTAGTTCGTTGACCAGGTCGGAGAAGCGGGTCAGATCGTCGGTTTCATAGACCACAACAAATTCCTGATTCTGCAATCCAAAGGAATAAAGAAGTAGCTGTCTGATATCTTCATATTGCTTGCCGATGCGGATATGCTCGTTCATCATGCCCTGTCGAGCTTCACGGCTCATTAAGTACCATTCGATCGTCTTTGAAAACGGATAAATGATCAGATAAGGCTTGCGGTCGTCGGAGAAGGGATCGATCTCCTGTTTGGAGCGCGCCCTGGAATACTGGGATGGGCGCGTAAATCCCCACAACGAATCCTTTTGTTCGATCAAACGGCGCCAGGGACTCAATGCCTTTGCGAATTTCTCAAAGAAGACAGCGGCATCCTGGGTATCCGTCACCGTTAATGCAGACCAGATAATCAGGTCCACATCGTGCTCGGTTCCCTGGAACACATCCACCTTCCGAGCAGAGGCGCGTATTCCATCCAGCCATTTCCCATGGAATTCAGCACGTTCCTCCAGGCTCAAGGACCAGTATACATCCTTGAAGGAAAACAGTGAATAATGGTTGAACGTGCGCGGGGACTGTTCGGTTGGATCTGCAGTCATTTACGCTCCTTTTGGAATATAGGAACAGGCCGGGTCTGACTCAAGATAATCTCCTGTGACACCATACGCCCGCCCGCGCTGACCGCCGCATACATCGCGGTATTCACAGATGCCGCAGCGTCCCTTGATCTTGTCGGGAGTGCGCAGATCGGTAAAAAGCCGCGAGTGACGGTACACATCGATCACATCATCCGTGCGGACATTACCGGCTGTAAGCGGCAGAAATCCAGAAGGCTGAATATCGCCTATGTGCGAAATAAATAAAAATCCGTTTCCGTCATTGACACCCCGCGTCGGACGATTCAGTCCATCTGCATATTGAAAGCCTGCGCCCTGGAACGTGACCGGTGTATCGCCACCCTGTTCCGCACGT
>JANMSY010000310.1:0-20711 GCA_031389865.1 Anaerolineales bacterium
GAGCAGGGTTGATTTGCCCGCGTTCGGGACACCGATCAGCCCGATATCGGCGATCAGCTTCAACTCCAGTTTGATGCGCCTCTCTTCAAATGGCTCGCCTCTTTCAGCGGTGCGCGGCACCTGATTGCGCGGTGATGCAAAGTGCTGGTTGCCCCGTCCACCACGCCCGCCCTTGCACACAGTCATTCGTTCTCCGGGCTTTGTCAAATCACCGATCAACCCACCTGTATCAGCGTCAAATAATATTGTGCCCGGCGGGACGTAAAGAATAAGGTCTTTCCCGTAGCGACCTGACATTTTCGAAGGTCCGCCTTTGATCCCGTCCTCGGCTCGAAACTTCTGGTTCTGGCGGAATGCCGACAGTGTATTGAGCGTGTTCTTTACCTCAAAGATGACATCGCCGCCCTTGCCGCCATCGCCGCCATCCGGGCCGCCCTGAGGGACGAATTTCTCACGGCGAAAATGTACCATGCCATCCCCGCCTTTCCCTGCTTTAACGTTGATTACTACCTGGTCTGTAAACATGCTTCCATTATAAACGACACCCGTTCGCCTCTGCAGAGCACCCCGATTTTCTTCAGCCTTTGTTGCTCGCTGCAGGGGTTGTCTGGTTTGGGAGGATGAGAGAGGAGTAGGAAATAATACCCTGGCGAACATGATAAAATCCCACGCAGATGAACTGGCATAAAACCACTCTTGAGATTTCAGCCCATGGCAAAGGGCTTCACGATATTACCCATGCCGTCCACACCCAATTGAGTGATTGGGGAGTGCAGGAAGGTATGTGCTTTCTCTTTCTCCAGCACACGAGCGCTTCCCTGGTCATGAGCGAAAACTGGGACCCTACTGCCCGCGCCGATCTTGAAACCTTCATGGAGCGTCTTGTCCCTGAAGGTGATCGTTGGTATACACACGATCTGGAAGGTCCAGACGATGCCACTTCCCACATCCGCGCCATGCTGACCGATACAAGCCTGACCCTTCCCGTGGATGATGGGAAATTGTCGCTGGGAACATGGCAGGGAATTTATATCTTCGAGCATCGCGCCCGCCCACATCGCCGCAACGTGTTGATGCGTGTATTAAGTGTGGAGTAGTGCTGCTCTGGTTTGCGCAGCAAGGAAGGAAAGTCCAACCACCTTCACCTATTTGATTTCCCGCCATCGGGTATCGTGAAACAGCACGTTGAACATATGGAAACTCTTATTGGCTTGTTAAGAATCGCCACCGCTTGGTTTTCCAGCATGGCCTGGAACAAAATTGAACAATAGAGCGTTGTACCAAAAGAGGAGGAAATAAGGATTTAACTGGTTTTGATGTTTGCCTTTTTGGCAGGAGAAGATGTATTTGATAAGATTTATCGTCTTAGTGGCTGCGGTATGAAAAAAGGTTTGCGCAAGGCAATTGGAAGTCTCAGAATAATTCTGATAAAAAGGCCAGATGAAAGGAAAAAATCATGAACACGAATATAAAGCAATCAGGCTATGCTCAAGGGCTCTTCAACTTGTTGATGGCCCTGGGACTACTAACTCTGCTCTTTGCTCCGGGGGGTGCTGTGCTGGCACAGACGGGAATTCCGCCAGCGCCTCTATCTCCTCAACTGATATGGGTGGATCTCGGCCCTACCGAGCGCGCCTTCACGGTGAACGGTGAATCCATAACACTGTCTGGCACATCGTACCAGGCAAGTGAAGCGTTTCATCTGGATGGTTCGGATCCCATCGCAAGTTATTACTCGACCGTGAGCCTGGCAAAACTAGGCTGGCAGGAAATAGGTGCAACCGCTGCTTCCAATGGGATGACTTCGGTCTATTTCCATTCTGCTGGCACTTATGTGGTTGTGGAATTCACAGGCTGTGAGGCTGAATCGGCTTTGACATGTTTAACCGTCTGGCAAAGCAGTCCGACCGATACTGTCCCCATGCAGGCTGTCGCCGGAGGACTTCAGCAGCAGGCATTGGGCACATTAGGGAAAAGTACGCCTGCCAACGCGGCAACAGAAGTAAATACAAGCGTTACATTGACCTGGAGCGCATATACTGGAACAGACCTATCGCGTTATCGATATTGCATCGATAAAACCAACAATTCGGAATGCGATGCATCGGGGGGCTGGACAGCAGTTTGGAGCGGACAAAGCGTCAATGCCACCGGTCTGGAATCTGGCACAAGATACTACTGGCAGGTTCAGGCAGTATTAAACGACGACACGAAAATAGATGCCAACAGTGGATCCTGGTGGTCATTTACTACAAAAATAACATCAAATACTGCGCCGGGCGCATTTGCAAAGACTCTACCCACGAATGGAACGACTGGCCAATCTGTGACGCCTACTTTAGTCTGGCAGGCAAGTTCAGGCGCAACCGCCTATGAATACTGCATCGATACTACGAACAACAATATCTGCGACAACAACTGGGTCAGCACGAACAGTACCTTTGTTACACTCATGTCTGGCGTAGGCGCCAATATCACCTATTACTGGCAGGTGCGTGCCACCAATCCTGGGGGCGTCACCTTTGCCGATAGCAACACCTGGGCTGCTTTCACCACTGCAGCAGGGCCACCCAACGATACGATCGACAGCGCAGCTACAGTGGGTGTCCCTCACGAGAACATTGTAAATACAACTTCTGCTACACTCGATGCCGGAACAGCAAATACCTGTAGCCCATCTTTGGGTCTTGCATCAGTTTGGTACAAATACAGTGCAACTTCAACTCGTAAAATTTATCTCGATACCTTTGGAACATCCTACAACACTTTCATTGCGGTTTGGACAAAAAATGTTAATGGGACCTTGAGTTTGGTCGTTTGCAACGACGATGCATCTGGCCTCACTCAGTCCAACGTCAATCTGTCAGTGATCAATGGCACGACATACTATATCCAGGTTGCGCAAAAGAATTCCGGCTCAGCAACGATTGCAGCTCCCGGTGGAACCTTGAATTTCCGCGTCAGGAATTTTGCGGATGTAGCTGGAAACAACGTTTTCTGGAGGAATATTGAAGGCCTGTATGCAGCGGGGATCACCGGTGGCTGTGCAACAAGCCCAGATTTGCTATATTGTCCTGCACTCAGTGTTGATCGTGCTTCCATGGCAATATTTCTTCTACGGGGTATTCACGGACCATCATATAATCCACCTGCCGTGGGTGCAAGTACAGGTTTCCTGGATGTGCCAGTGACATATTGGGCAGGGGCCTGGATCAAGCAGCTGGCGGCTGAAGGCATTACTTCAGGTTGTGGTGCAGGCAATTATTGCCCTGGAGCGGCAGTGACACGCGCTCAAATGGCAATTTTTCTCTTGCGAAGTAAACATGGCGCAGGCTACAATCCTCCAGCAGTAGGTAGTAGTACTGGATTTACTGATGTTCCAGCTACATACTGGGCCGCCCCCTGGATTAAACAACTGGCGGCGGAAGGGATTACCTCCGGTTGTGGAGCAAGTCTATTTTGTCCAGAAGGTAATGTCACACGTGATCAGATGGCTGCTTTCTTAAGCAGGACGTTTAACATCGCCCCACGTCCATAGAGTGCTCAAAAATCCCTTATGAATACGGGGCGGAATATCCGCCCCGTATTTCTGTATTTGATTAACATCCACACTGCAGGCAATGTCGGTGACTCGGGATACGCTTGAGCGCATCACCGAAGCTGTAGAATTATTTCTTCCCAAACTTGTTCATCAAAATATCCTGCAAGGTCGGTTTACCGATCTCCTGCAGTTCATATCTCACACGCTGATATGGCTTTGTGATCTTGATGACGCGTGTCAGGTCGATCGGAGTACCGATAATGACCATATCCACATCGGAATTGTTGATGGTCTCTTCCAGATCCTTCATCTGCGCATCGCCATATCCCATTGCAGGCAGAATGGGTCCCGTCTTTGGATATTTCTCGTACGTGGCTGCAATCGTCTTCACAGCAAACGGACGCGGGTCAACGATCTCCTTTGCGCCAAAGCGGCGCGCTGCTACATACCCTGCACCGTACGCCATCTCGCCATGAGTGAGTGTGGGCCCATCTTCCACAACCAAAACACGCTTGCCGCGGATCGCCTCGGGGTCATCCACAAACAATGGGGAGGCGGCTTCGATCTGGATCGCGTTCGGGTTTAGCTTGCGCAGTGACTCGCGGACCTTGATGACACTCTCGGGGTCAGCGGTGTCCACCTTGTTGATGACGAACACATCCGCCAGCCGCACGTTAGTCTCGCCGGGGTGATAGGAGGATTCGTGCCCGGGGCGATGCGGGTCGGCTACCACGATCTGCAGATCAGACACATAGAATGGGAAGTCATTATTGCCGCCATCCCAAAGGACAATGTCCACTTCCTTTTCAGCCTGGCGCAGGATCTTTTCATAGTCCACGCCGGCGTACACAATTACGCCGTTGTCAATGTGGGGTTCGTATTCCTCACGCTCTTCGATGGTCGTCTGGTGCTCATCGAGATCATCATAATCCGCGAAGCGCTGCACTTCCTGGGCAACCAGGTTTCCATACGGCATCGGATGGCGGATCGCGGCGACTCGATAGCCCATCTCGCGCAGTATTAAAGACACCCGCCTCGTGGTCTGACTTTTGCCTGATCCCGTCCGAACCGCGCACACTGAAACGACCGGCTTCGTGGATTTGACCTGTGTGTATTTCGTGCCCATCAAACGGAAGTCCGCGCCTGCCGCGTTGACCATGCTTGCCTTGTGCATGATGTATTCATGGGGAACGTCGCTGTACGCGAAAACTACCTGTTCGGCGCCATGCTCCTTGATCAGGTCAAGCAGTTCCTCCTCCGCCCGGATGGGGATCCCGCTGGGGTACAGCTCACCAGCCAGTTCGGCTGGATAAACGCGGCCTTCGATGTCAGGGATCTGAGTCGCAGTAAAAGCCACGACTTCATAATCACTGTTTCCGCGAAAGAACGTATTGAAGTTGTGGAAGTCACGTCCTGCCGCGCCCATGATAAGAGTTTTGATTGGCATAGGAATCTCCTATTACTAAAGCCACACTGAGGACAGTGTCCGAAGCGACTCGGCTTTGGTTTTGAGTCTCTTCGTTTTTACCCAGGTGACGTTATACACGTTTGATTTTAAATAAAAAAGGCTAAACGTAAAGATAACGTTTAGCCTGATTCTCACATGACCTCGGGCGCTTGAATATCAAGCAGCCACAGGGCATTGGCAATGGTCTGCTTTGCGGCGGCAACCAGCCTCAGGCGTGCCGTCTTTACGCTTGCATCTGCACTCTGCAGCACCGGTACCGCGTGGTAGAACGAATGGAAGGCGTTCGCCAGATCGTAGGCATATGCCGCCATCACCAGCGGACGATATTCATTGGCCGCCTGCTGCACTGCGTTAGGGAAGCGTGAGATGTGCTCAATGAGCTCAATTTCATGTTTCGTCAGTTCATAGTCGAAGGTTGCAGGTTCACTGTTTGCTGGTTGTGGGTCTGCCTTTTTCAAAATGCTGCTGGCCCTCACGTGCGCGTTCTGAATATATGGACCTGTTCGTCCATCAAAAGCCAATGCTTCATTGATATCAAAAACAATATTTTTGTTGTTGTCTACCGAAAGCATGGAATACACCAAGGCTCCCAATCCGATTTGCTCGGCGACCTTTACGCGTTCGTTTTCAGGAACATTTCCGCTTCTTTCAGATTCCACAGCCAGGACCCGTTTGATGGCTTCATCGTATACCTCCTGAAAGAGTACCAACCGTCCACGCCGCGCAGACATGGCGCCTTCGGGCAGTGTTACATAGCCATACGACAGATGATAGCATTTGGATGCCTGTGGGAAACCCCATATCTCCAAAATCTTAAATATCTGTTGGAAATGCAAATCCTGGCGGAAATCCACTACATAAATCGAGCGGTCAACATGATACTTTTCGAATTTTTGTTTTGCCAGGGCCAGATCATTTGTGCTATAAAGAGCACTGCCATCGCTACGCAGGATGACCATCGTGCGATATTTTTCCTTGGTCAATCCTAATTTCTCATCAATCTTAACAATGACGGGTCCGCCGTGCGCCCGCTCATCTTCTGCCATGCCCTTGGCGATCAATTCGTCCACGATTTCCTTGCCCAGCTTATTGGCTTCACTCTCGAAGAACCAGACGTCCATTTTTACATCCAGCATTCGCAGGATTTCTCGAAATTCATCGAGGCTCCATTCGCGTGTCACGCGCCAAAGTTCATGCACATACGGATCGCCAGCCTCCCATTTGCGGAGCATCTCGCGGCGTTCAGCATCGTATGCCTCGCGCTTTGCTGATTCTTCTGGCGTTTCGTTGTCTTTCTTCTCAAGCATGGCTGTCGCTTCGACGTAGATCTTCAACAGCCACTGCCCGCGTTCGTGAACACCCTCAGGTTCCTGTCCTTTGTAGAATTTGTTATAGGCCCATAGGATTGTGATGACACCTAAACCCATATCACCCGGATATGTAGCACGGATCGTTTCAAAGCCTGCAAATTCAACCAACCGAGCCAGTACTTCACCTAATATCGTACCGCGCGCATGCCCAATGTGGAATGAATGGTGAGTGTTTGGCTGGGCATATTCGACCATGACGCGCTCATTTTTGGGAGCGCCGCGTCCAAAGTCCGCCTTGGAAGTGAGCACTTCGTCCACAACCCGACGCGCGTACTCAGAGGTCGTGAAATATAAATTGAGATATCCCTTTACCGCTTCAATGTGACTGATGCCAGACACGCTTCCGATCTCAGCCTTGACCTGCCCGGCGATCTCCTGGGCGCGCTGCGGCACCGGCAGTTTTTTCCCTTTGCCCGCGCGTGCTTCATTTGCCGCGGTTTGGAAGAACGATGTGGCAATACCCCATTCACCCGAAAACGGGATGGCTGTCCATTTTAGTTCAGCGAGCGCGATATCGTTCGCCGCGCAATATGCTTTGACTTTTTCTTCGATAAGTTGCTGTTCTTGTTCAAACATGATTTGATTATAGACTCCATCCTCCATTTTGGGGGAGGTTTAGGGTAACAAAAGCGGGAGCCGCAAGGCTCCCGCTTTTATATACTCGAAGAAATATTTACTTCTTCCTGGTGGTCTTCTTTGCCTTTACAGGAGGAGCATCTGCGGCTCTGGGCGTGAATGAAGCGAGTCTCTTCATCAATCGTCCCTTGCGGCGGGCGGCATTATTCTTGTGGATCACGCCTTTTCCCGCGGCTTTATCGATGGCGCTGATAGCCTTCAATACAGCTTCCTTTGTCTCAGGGACTTCTGCTTCAAAAGCATTGCGAGCCAGATTGACGGCAGTGCGAGCCGCGCCGCGGACGTTACGATTGATTAAGCGGTGCTTCTCGTTCTGACGGTTTCGTTTGATTTGTGACTTAATATTAGCCAAGGTCTTCCTCCAAAAAATTTCTTGCCTTTCTTGATTGACGGCGATGTATTTTACATGAGGCTGGTTGATTTGTCCAGCGAATTATGGTTTTGCCGACACAACCACAAAGTATCCGCCGAACAGACTCGTATCGGATTGGACGTAGCCAACACCTATCACGCTGGTATTTGCGTTCAAAATATCAGCCCGGTTCTCAGGATTGCTCATCCACCAGTCGAATGCGGCCTGGGGATCGGCGCTGGGTGAAGCGTAGATATTCTCTGTCACCAGGGATGCAGTGAATCCTGCCTTCGAAACGCGCTCCTCTGGGGTGGATGTATCCAACCCAATATGGCTAAAATAATTATTACAGAGCATGTCGACGGCGTGGTTCTTCGCTGCAGCGGTCAATTGGGTATTCGCGTTCAGCGCCGAGAGGCTGTTGTCTGTGCGGGCATCGTTGATCAGCGTCTGCAGCTCAGTGACATACGCACTATTCTCGTCGAATTCACACTGCGCAGACGAGGAACTGCCAGGTGTAGCGGACGCGGCCAACGTGGCGGCCTGTCCTGCGGCTGCGGTTGGCGTGACAGGCGTGGACGTAGCGGGAAGCGTTGCAGTCGGTGTGATCAGGTTGACTGGTATTTGCAGGGTGTCTCCAACCTGGAGTGCATTCGCATTTTCGATCGCGTTCTCTTCAATAATGTCTTCCATCAGGCTGTTGAATTTGGCGGCAATGCCGGCCAGCGTGTCACCTGGCAGAACGCGATATTCAATCAACGTGCCGCTCCGCAGATCGGCGGGGATCGGGGTTGTTGTGGGAAGTACGCTGCCTGGAGGTGGAATTGTGATGGTCTGTCCCACAAATATCACACCATTATTCGCTTCCATTTCTTCCTGGTTCGCAAAGTAAATGAGTTGACTGCCCTCGCCACCAAGGTTAAATTTCTGAGCAATAGATTCGAGGGAATCGTCTTCCTGAATGGTATAGGGGAAGGGGCCCGAAGGGGTGGATGTTGTTGTCACCGTAGAGGTTTCGGTGACCGTTGCCGTCATCGTCTCTGTGGATGTACTGGTGGCAGTAAAAGTCATCGTCGGAGTGGGAGTATCGGTTGCAAACATCACGCCCAGCGGTTTGCCCGGGCTTGCCAGCCACACGACCAGCATAATCGCTCCGATAATCACCAGCGCCACGGCTCCATATACCAGGAACGGACCTTTTTGAAGTCTTCGTTTTCGATATGAGTTGATCACATTTGAAGAGTTTGATGGGTTTCGATTCAGCATTTTTTGTCCTTTGATGCAGGAGAGATACAGATGTTTTGCGTCCCTCCGGGTAGTGAAAATAATTCTACCTGAAAAAACCATGTTTTGCGTGTTTGGTTTGGTGAGTGAAAAATAAGCATATCAGCAGAAAAGTGTGAGTAAACCCCATTTGACTCAAAAAAGGGAGAGATGAATTCATCTCTCCCTTTCCATTTCAGTGATGCTTCAAGTGTTCCTTAAGGAATTGCCCTGTGTATGATCCCTTGACTTTCAGCACCTGTTCCGGCGTGCCCTCCGCAACCAATTCTCCGCCTCGATCGCCGCCTTCAGGACCCAAATCAATGAGCCAGTCTGCAACCTTGATAATATCGAGATTGTGCTCGATGATCAACACCGAGTTGCCCGTGTCTACAAGTCGTTGCAGTACTTCTATTAATTTGTGAACGTCCGCGGCGTGCAGGCCCACCGAAGGCTCATCCAGCACGTACAACGTGCGCCCAGTGGCGCGGCGTGAAAGCTCTTTGGAGAGCTTGACGCGTTGCGCTTCACCGCCCGAGAGAGTCGTGGCTGGTTGACCCACCCGCACGTAACCCAGACCCACTTCCTGCAGAAGCTTCAATTTGCTCAACATGGGCGGATAGTTCTTGAACTCTTCCAGCGCATGGTCAACGGTCATATCCAGTACATCGGCGATCGAATACTTTTCCCTGAAGAGAACCTGCAGGGTCTCGCGGTTAAATCGTTTCCCGTGGCAGATATCGCAGGGCACATAGACGTCGGGCAAAAACTGCATTTCGATGCGCAGTTCGCCCTGCCCCTGACAGGCTTCGCAACGACCACCATGCACGTTGAACGAAAAACGCCCGGGCTTGTAGCCTCGCATTTTGCTTTCCGGCAGTTCCGCGTATAACTTGCGGATCTCATCGAATAGCCCTGTATAGGTGCCCGGGTTGGAGCGCGGCGTACGCCCGATCGGCGACTGGTCAATATTGATGATCTTGTCGAGATGTTCAATACCTTCGATGCGCTCATGATCACCCGACATGGTCCGCGCGCCCATCAACTTCGAAGCGAGCGCGTTGTACAGAATGTCGCTCATCAGCGTGGATTTGCCCGAGCCCGAAACACCCGTGATACAGACCAATCTTCCAAGCGGGATCGAGACATTAATGCTCTTCAAATTATTGGCGGATGCATTGACGATATTCAGCGATTTGCCGCTCCCGTTGCGCCTCTCTTTGGGTATCTCGACCTGCTTGCGCCCCGAAAGATATGCTCCCGTCAATGACTTTGGGTGCGCCAAAATCTGCTTTGGTGTTCCCTCGGCAACGACGCGCCCGCCGTGCTCGCCTGCGGCTGGGCCAAGGTCTATGATCCAATCTGCTTCACGGATGGTCTCATCGTCATGCTCAACGACGAGGACGGTATTTCCCAGATCGCGCAGGCCCTTAAGTGTTTGCAGTAACCTTGCGTTGTCACGCGGGTGGAGTCCAATGGATGGCTCGTCCAATACGTAGAGCACACCCACGAGACGTGAGCCCACCTGCGTCGCAAGTCGGATACGTTGTGCTTCGCCTCCCGATAGTGTCACAGCGGAGCGATTGAGAGTCAGGTAATCCAAGCCAACGTTTACGAGGAACGTCAGCCGCTCATGGATTTCCTTCAAAACACGTTCTGCGATGGTCTTCTGTTTGGAGGTAAGTGGCGAATTCTTGTGGGAGATTTTCTTCACCCACTCGAGGGTTTTAAGTATCGGCCAGGATGTGACTGTGATGATATTGACATCGTCCACGGTCACAGCCAGCGCCGCAGGATTCAGTCGTTTCCCCTTACAGGTGGGGCAGGGGCGGTCAGACATGAATTCAGAGATTTTCTCGCGGATGAACTCCGAATTGGTTTCACGATAACGCCGTTCCAAATTGGTGATCACACCTTCGAAGGCGCGTGAGAACTTGAACTCATGTCCATTCGCGTTCCTATAGGTCATCTGAACCTGTCTGTTACCAGTGCCATACAGGATGATATCCATCTGTTCCTTGGTAAGCTCTCTGACTGGCTTATCCAGGTCTATTCTGTACACTTTGGCTGCAGCTTCCAATGCCTGCCAGTAGTAGCCACCCTCTTCCTTGGGCCCACTCCACTCCATACTGGCGATGGCTCCCTCGTTCAACGAACGGTCGGAGTCTGGGATGATACGGTCCGGGTCGATCTCAAGCTTTGAGCCAAGCCCCTGGCAATCCGGGCAGGCACCCTGGGGGGTGTTGAATGAAAAGGTGCGCGGTTCCACTTCTGAAATGCTGACACCATGTTCAGGACAGGCCAGATGTTCCGAAAAATGAATGTCTTCATTTTTATCCACAAGGTTGATTGAAACATAGCCTTCGCCGAACTTGAGCGCTGTCTCAACCGAATCGGTCAAACGAGTGATTGTCGCTTTGCGTTCTTCCTTATCACCCGTCTGTGAAATGACGAGGCGGTCCACAACCGCCTCGATCGTATGTTGCTTGTATCGATCCAGATTGATCTCGTCATCGAGGTTGTGGACGGTCCCATCCACCCGGGCACGGGCAAACCCAGACTTGCGGATCTCCTCGAAAACGGCTTGATACGTCCCTTTGCGGGCGCGCACCAGCGGGGAAAGGATGAGAACACGCGTCCCTTCGGGTTGCGTCTCGATCCTATCCACGATTTCCTGTGCCGACTGCTTGACGACTTCACGCCCGCAGATCGGGCAATGCGGGATCCCGGCGCGCGCGAACAAAAGCCTCATGTAATCGTAGATCTCGGTAACGGTACCCACCGTCGAACGGGGGTTATGCGACGTCGATTTCTGGTCGATGCTGACGGCGGGGGAGAGCCCGTCGATATAGTCCACATCTGGTTTATCCATCTGTCCAATGAACTGGCGCGCATACGCAGAAAGCGATTCTACATAGCGGCGCTGACCCTCGGCGAAGATGGTATCAAAGGCAAGAGACGACTTGCCGGAACCAGACAAGCCAGTGATGACGACGAATTTGTCACGCGGGATCTCGACGGTGATATTCTTTAAATTGTGTACGCGAGCACCCACTACGCGGATTGAATTGGATGACATATTTTTCCTCGGGAACTCAATTATAGCACATCTGTTTCATTTATCACAAAGATATTGGTTGGTTCTCTGGGAATTGCCGTGCTGCTCGGCTGGATTGACAAATCCAGCCGCCAGATTCGGGGCAAATGCCAGTGTATTTCCTGCATGGACGGGATTTGGCAATCCCTCGTTAGCAGAATCACGGCAACTCCTAATGAGACTATTTGTTTGTAAGCCGCTTTACTTTTGCAGGGTTTGCAATCTTTTATTATACCAACCGTGTCAACGTGGCATGGCAGGTTGTAGAGTAATTGGGAGCAGGCTGCCACAGTTGGACGCCGCAATGATTTTAAAACGTTGCATGTTATACTGCCAGTAACTTCCAAAACCCGCCGGGGTTATTTTTAGTAAATCCCGGCAGTAGGATCATCCGTGCCGGACAAAGAATTCAACGAAGAAGATGTTTTGACCCGTGCCTCCCATGGCGACCGGGATGCCTTTGGTCAGCTATATGAACGTTATATAGACCGCATCTTCAATTACGTCTACTACCGAACAGGCAACCTCTACGACGCGGAGGACCTCACTGCCCGTGTATTCCAACGGGCCATGAACCACATTCAAAGTTATACCGATCGGGGCGTTCCGTTCTCTGCGTGGCTGTACCGCATCGCGCATAACCTGGTTGCCAACTGGCATCGGGACCGGAGCAGAAGACAGGAAATCCCGATCAACGATGTGCCTGTCCTGCCATCGAAGGGCGATCACCCGGAGAAAAACCTTGTCCACTCGCAGGAGCAGGATGCGCTTCTCAAACTGATTCGACGGCTGCCATCGGAGCGACAAAGTCTCCTCATCCTCAAATTCGTTGAGAATATGTCGAATGCGGAGATCGGCTCGATCATGGGACGTAGCGAAGGTGCTGTAAAAAGTCTCTATCACCGTACATTGCTGGCATTACGGGATCAACTGGGTGATCAGAGGATCAATTTGGACGGCGAGTAATTGCGTAATTACGATCGTGTGATGGATTCAGAGTCCAGCGATCCAATGAGTAAAAGAATATGACAAAAAGAAAGATGGAAGCACCCGAATCTGAAGATCAATTATTTACCCTGGAAGAGTACCTTGCAGGCGCGCTCAAACCTATTACACCGCCCAACGAGCTTGTTCAGCGCCTGCGGGAACGGATCCGCTTTCCTCAAGCAGACGAGATTGTCTCACGGTTGGGGAACTGGAGGCGGTTGTTCCTGGTCTATGGCAGCGTCATGTCTGGGCTGCTCGTGGTAATCACAGTCGCGAGGGCTTTTTTCTATTTTTGGGGTAAGAGGCAAATGTGATCAGGTTGAGAATGAGCAGATCCCCGGGTTTTATACCTGGGGATCTTTTTATTTCAGTAATTCGTCACAAAAATCTTTTGCATCTGCAATAAGGTCAACCTGCAGCGGCAGCTTAAATTCCTCCGTTACGCGCACGGTCAGATGGTCGGCGATCACCTTTAGGCTGGAGGGTAGGTGTGTATCGTCTTTGATCAGGTTGAGAAGGTCGTAGGCGCTGGCACTGGGCGGACGGACCCCGCGTCGGGCAAGATACTCCCGGATGGCAATCCCCGCTGCGCGCCGGGCGCAGACGCGTGCCTGCCCCTCATTGCCACGTTGACGGGCCTGTGAGGCCTTTTCAAGTTCTGCATCGATTTCAGTTTGCCAGTTGCTCATGATGCAAATTATACAGCCTCGTCTATTTGGGACAGCAATAAAAAGAAGGCGTTTCCACGCCTTCCTGAATTAATCCACAAACCTGTATTTCAATAAAGTCCAGACAGCCTCAAATGCGTCCTTCAATTTGATCTTTTTCCCCTGCGCGTAATCGCGTGGATTGAACGTGATGGGAACCTCAAAAATGCGATACCGACGTTTCAGCACTTTCGCAGTGAACTCAGGCTCGAAGTCGAACCGCTTGGCATGAATGGTCATCCCTTCGATCACTCCGCGGCGAAAGACTTTGTAGCCGGTCTCCATGTCGGTCAAAATCGTATCGTAGAGAATGTTGGTCATGGCGGTCAGCAGCTTGTTGGCGATCATGTGCCAGAACATCGCCACGCGTCGAGGACCTCCCAGAAAGCGCGATCCATATACTACATCTGCTATATCTTCGATAAGCGGTTTCAACAGTTCAGGATAATCGCGCGGGTCATACTCGAGATCTGCATCCTGGATCAGCAGGAGATCGCCCTGTGCGGCCCTCAACCCTGTCATCACGGCGGCACCTTTTCCCTTGTTTCGCTCGTGCAGGAGGACACGCACGTTCTCTTTGCCATCCAGCTCTTTTAGGATGTTACGTGTTCCGTCGGTGGAGCCGTCATCCACAACAATGATTTCGTTTGCCAATTTTTGGGCTTGCACCCGTCTGAGGATTTCAATAACGTTGTCAACTTCATTATAGACAGGGATAACAACAGATAGATTCATATGATCAAATTATATTCGAGATTTTCTTGAAAGGCTTGAATTTCATGTAGGTTCTCTGGGAATCGCCGTGATGCTCGGCTGGATTGACAAATCCAGCCGCCAGATTCGGGGCAAATGCTAGTGTATTTCCTGCATGGACGGGATTTGGCAATCCCTCGTTAGCAGAATCACGGCAACTCCCAATGAGTCTTCCTGTATGGAGATGCAATCAAGTGAACGCAGGGATTGCTGCAAGAGGCAGTATAATTTGCATGCACTCAAAAAATGACTTAATGGAGCATCCCTCACCGGGAGGTGTTATGTCCAATCCCCTTGGAAGACCCGCACCCACAATTGCAACCACCTTATTCTCTCCGCCACCGATTAATACAGTGGAGGATACGGGGCTTTCTGCTTTATGGCTTCAAGACCTGGCGTTGAAAGTTCTGTATTCACAGGGATACATGAGCGGGTTCAAAATTGCCGAATTTATGGCATTGCCCTTTGCCGGCATCACTGATCTTATACTGGAAGCGCTGAAACGCGAAAAGCTGATCGAAGTCAAATCTTCGCAGGGAGGCCTGGGCGAAGGTGCATATACCTATGGCATCACTTCGGCAGGCGTCACACGTGGACGCGAGGCCCTGGAGCGCAGCCAATATGCGGGGCCGGCACCTGTTCCTTTTGAGGTCTACAACGAGGCGATCCGCCGACAGAAGACAGGACGTATGTCGGTCACTTCACGGACCATGCGCCAGCTTCTTTCACAGCTGGTCCTGTCAGAATCCACATTTCAACGGCTCGGACCTGCTCTTAACTCTGGCACCTCTATCTTCATGTATGGGCCTCCAGGCAATGGAAAGACCAGTGTGGCGCGTGCCTTCGGGAACCTGGTGTTGACGCAGGCGATGTACATCCCTTATGCCTTATATCTGGATGGGCAGGTCATTAAAGTGTACGACCAGGTCAGTCACAAACTCGCACCCGACGCGGAACTGGCGAACGGCAACGGGGGAGGCACGGGCAACCTGCGAACCAGTCAGCGGCGCGATCCGCGCTGGGTCAAGATACGTCGGCCGTTCATTGTGGTAGGCGGTGAGTTGACCCTGGAAGGGCTGGATCTTGTTTACGATGAGGTACATAAATTCTATGAAGCTCCGTTCCAGGTGAAAGCCAACGGCGGAATCTTGTTGATCGACGACTTTGGACGACAGCAGGTGCGCCCGCGTGATCTGCTCAACCGCTGGATCGTTCCACTTGAGAATCGCGTGGATTTCCTCACGCTGCATAACGGACGCAAGGTGGAAGTCCCGTTTGATGTTCTGATCGTGTTCTCCACCAATCTCCCGCCAAAAGACCTCGTGGACGAAGCCTTCCTGAGACGTCTGCGCCACAAGATCGAGATCGGTGATCCCTCGTACGAGGAATATCGTGAGATCTTCAAGCGAGTTGCGCAGGACAAAAAAGTGGAATATAGCGATCAGGGTCTGGCATATCTTTTGCAGGAATGGTATATCAAACGCAACCGTAAATTGCGCGCCTCACACCCGCGCGACCTATGTGACCAGATCCTTGACATCTCCAGTTATCTTTCCGTGCCACCCATCATGTCGCGCGACATGCTGGATCGTGCTGCACTGGCATTTTTTGTTGATATTTAGTTCGTGCACTATAATGCATTACGGATTGCGCATCACAAGTTCGTAATGCGTGATCCGTATATTGTTTTATGACCCTTGAATCCCTACTTCAACCTGTGATCTTTGCCCACCGCGGAGCATCTGCTCATGCCCCGGAAAATACACTTGCCGCGTTCCAACTGGCATTGGCACAGCAGGCAGATGCGATTGAACTCGATGTCAAATTATCCGCGGATGGACAGGTCGTCGTCATTCATGACGCGACTGTGGACCGCACAACAAATGGGACAGGCCGTGTCAAAGATCTGTCCCTGGCCGAACTCAGGGCGCTCGATGCGGGCAGTTTCTTTTCAGAAAAATTCCAGGGCGAGAAAATACCCACGCTTGATGAAGTCTTTGAAACAGTGGGGAAGCGTACCTTCATCAATGTTGAACTGACGAATTACAACACGCGGCGCGATCAGCTTGTTGAAACCGTATGCATGATCGTCAAGAAGCATCAACTGCAGAAGCGAATACTGTTCTCATCATTCCTTATCCCCAATCTATCGAAGGCACGCAGTTATCTTCCAGAGGTACCCAGAGGCCTGCTGGCGCTCAATGGTCTGCTTGGGTCGTGGGCACGCTCATTTGGCTTTGCGTTCGGAAAGTATCAGGCACTCCATCCGTATTTGAAGGATATGACCCAGCAGGAAGCATTGCGAGTCCATCGTTTGCATCGTCGTGTCCATGTGTGGACCGTAAATGATGAACAGGATATGCGTCGCTTGTTCAGTTGGGGTGCGGATGGGATCTTTACCGATGACCCTGAACTTGCGGTGCGGGTGCGAGCGGAATCAAAATGAGGCTCAGAATCGGCCGATTGAACGGCCATCCATCCTCGGGTTGGAAGAGAAGCAGACGTTTCTTCATCCGCTCGCTGATGGTGTGGACGTCCGTAGTATCTCTCCTGGCACCTTTACCTGCCGCAGCACGTGCGCAATCATCCACGCCTACGAAGGTCCAGGCTGTGCTCGCTTCGATGACCCCTGAAGAACGGGTGGGACAGTTGTTTCTGGTTACATTTCAGGGAACAAATACGGATCCTGAATCGCAAATCCATGAGTTGATTGCCAATCATCATGTGGGTGGTGTTGTGCTGCTTGCCGAGAACGATAATTTTCTCGGCGCGCCCGATACGATTGCCGCCACTCATCAATTGATCACTGACCTGCAACGCATTGAAGCTCAGACGATAGTGGTGACACCCGTCCCAAATACAAACGTGCAGACGGAAGACAAAATTTACGTGCCCCTGTTTGTTGGAGTCTCGCAGGAGGGCGATGGAACTCCACACGATCAAATCCTAAGTGGGCTGACTCCACTTCCGAACGCCATGGCAATCGGCGCGACCTGGAAAACAGAAATGGCACGACAAATTGGCGCCGTGCTGGGAAGCGAGTTAAGCGCATTGGGTTTCAATTTGTTCCTTGGGCCATCACTCGATGTGATCGAATCTCCAAACCCCTCGGCGCAAATTGATCTGGGTACGCGTGCTTTTGGCGGCGATCCCTTTTGGGTGGGGGAGATGGGTAAGGCTTACATCTCAGGCCTGCACACCGGGAGCAATTCGCGCATGGTTGTGGTTGCCAAACATTTCCCGGGGCGCGGCAGCTCAGACCGTGCGCCGGAAGAGGAAGTGGCTACTGTCCGTAAATCGCTTGAGCAGTTGCAGCAGATTGAACTGCCTCCGTTCTTTGCCGTGACAAATGCCACTGAGCCTACCAGCATGGTGGATGGCTTGCTCGTATCCCACATTCGCTATCAGGGATTCCAGGGAAATATCCGTGCCACAACGCGTCCTGTCAGTCTTGATGCCGCTGCACTTTCTGCGATCATTGCTCTGCCTGAATTTACCAACTGGCGCTCAAGTGGCGGTTTGATCGTTAGTGATGCATTGGGAAGCCAGGCTGTACGTGATTTTTATTCGCAGGGCGGCGAGAGCTTCCTGCCGCGTTCTGTTGCGCGTGATGCTTTCCTTGCAGGTAACGACCTGTTGTACCTGGGCAACATTAGTTCTGAAGATCCTGAGGATGACGCGTATTCCTCAACGCTGGGAATCCTCGAATTTTTTACCCAGGAGTACAAGAGTGATCCTGCTTTTGCAGAACTTGTGGATGTAGCGGTGGCAAGAATCCTTGCCCAGAAATTCCGAATGTATGAGCTCTTCACCGCTTCCAACGTCCTGGCACCCAGCCAGGGGCTGACAAAAATCGGTTCATCTCAACAGATAATGTTCGATGTGGCCCGTAGTTCTGCCACTCTTATCAGCCCGGACCCCCAGGAGTTGAGTACGCTTCTTCCAGCTCCGCCCAGGCAAAATGACCGCATTGTTTTCCTGACTGACACGTTGACCTATCAGCAGTGTGCTGTCTGCCTGCCACAGGATGCGTTTACAACGTTTGCCCTGCAGGATGTGGTGGAGCGTTTGTATGGTTCTACAGGAACTGGACAGGTATTTGCCAACCGCCTGAATTCCTTTCCACTCACAGAACTGGAACTGATGTTGAATGGAGAGACCAAAGAGAATATCGAACCTTCCTTGGAACGCGCCAACTGGGTCGTCATTTCTCTGACAGATGTAAGCCGCGGGCAGATTGCTTTGTTGCGCCGTTTTTTCACGGAGCGCCCAAACCTGCTCCGCAATAGGAATGTGATTCTATTCTCGTTTACGGCTCCATACTATCTCGATGCCACCGATATCTCCAAGCTGACGGCCTACTATGCGCTGTATAGCAAACAGCCTGCGTTTGTTGAAGTCGCCGCGCGCCTGCTTTTCCAGCCTGTGACATTGCAGGGTGCGTCCCCTGTATCCATCCCGGCAGTAGGGTATGACCTCATTACAGCCACCTCCCCCAACTCAACACAGGTCATCCCTTTAGCCCTGGATAACGAGGATATATCAATTACTCCTACCGCTGAAATGACACCCGTTACAGCCGAGCCGACAGAAATTCCCCTGTACCGTATCGGTAATAACATTTCAGTTCGTGCGGGACCCATTCTTGACCATAACCATCACATTGTCCCGGATGAGACGGTGGTGACCTTCACCATGTCCACGCGGGATGAAAGCGGGGAGATCTGGCAGGAGATCGAGTCCACCACGGTAGGTGGAGTAGCGCGGGCTACCTTTGCCATTGATAAACCTGGTAAAGTGGAGATCAGCGCCGTGAGTGAGCGCGCAGTCATCTCAGAACTGATTCAATTTGACGCGTCGAATGAAGGGGCAGCAGTAACGGTCGTTGTCCCGCAGGTAACCATGACACCTGAAATTGTGACTCCATCACCAACCTCTGTACCGGAGAATGATCTGATTTCGCCCGACGGCTACCCGCGTGTCGGGATATGGCTCCTTGTGCTATTGACGCTTTTTGGCGGCGCATTATTGGGATATTGGGCCGTCAGCCGAATCTTTTCCCCGCGCTGGGGATTGCGCTGGGCGTTATGTATTTTCCTGGGTGGCTTGCTGGGCTACAACTACCTCGCGCTGGGCTTTCCTGGCGCAACACAGTGGATCGCATCAGAAGGTGGGGCGCTCGGAGTATTACTTCTTACGTTTGTAGGGGAAACAATCGGGATTATAGGCGCGTGGGCGTGGATGCGCCTGGTCAGCGAACCAGCGTAGCGAGCAAACTGATCAGCAACAGGACCGCCGAGCTCCAGGCGAGCGTCGCTTCAGGGGGATGCATGAGATAGTCAGTGACGGGGACATGGTGTGAGCGGCGCATGGGAATCGAGAGATTGGGAGATTCGCGGTACCCCAGCAGGGCTTCGCGGAATTCATCAATGGTGTTGGGTCGTTCATCCGGATGCAGGGACATTGCCCAAAGTACAGCTTTTTCGGTGCGAGGCGAAATCGCCGCGTTGATCTGTCGTAACGGGGTCAGGCTTTCGGGTTGAAGGAACCGCTTGCGCGCGTCGGCTGGGGATTCGTTCGTGAGCAGATGATAGAGTGTGGCGCCAAATGAATAAATATCCGAACGGATATCTGTATGGGCATCACTTCCACCATATTGTTCAAGCGGGGTGTAGAGCGCTGTGCCCTGACCCTGTATGATGGTAATGGTGATCTCCTCAGGCGCAAGAATTTTGACCAGGCCGAAATCCACAAGTTTGATCAATCCATGCGGCATCAGTTTCAGGTTGCTGGGCTTGATATCACGATGGACAATGGGCGGTTCCTGAATATGCAGGAAGGTAAGAGCATTTGCAAGTTGTTCCGCCCAGGCGAGCACGTCTTTTTCCGGCAGGAACACTTTATTGCGGCGGGCTTCCACAAGCAGGGTTCGCAGATCCTTGCCGGGAATATAGTCCATCACCAGATAATCGCGTGGGCCGTTGGAGAAGAAATCAGAGACTTTCGGCAGGTTGGGATGATCGAGACGCGCGAGTACAGTTGCCTCACGCAGGAACTGGTCGCGGGCTTCTTCTCTAACGTTTTCCGGGAGGGCGCGATCAAATTCGACTTCCTTCAAGGCGCACTGGCGACCCTTGAGACGGGTATCGTCGGCAAGGTAAATGGACCCCATGCCACCCTGGCCAATGCGTTCTCGGATCTTATAGCGGCCGCGCAATACCTCCCCGCTCTTAGGGGGTGGGAGCAATGTTCTCCTTTTTGGGCTTGAGTCTCCATGCAGAATTGTTTCGGCGTAGTTCTGCACAGAAACGCATGTATACGATTTGCTTGGCAAATCGTATATAATTATAATATACTCTCGTTGACATCACTTTGATAACATTTTCAAAGAGTGGATAATTGTGTGGGCTTGCCCAATAGTTTCACCACGGAGTACACGGAGAACACAGAGAAAACCTTCTACATTCTCCGTGAACTCTGTGTTCTCCCCCGGCACCACCCCAGCGGGGCTGGTGTGTGGTGAGAAGAAATATGGCC
>JANMSY010000336.1:0-2800 GCA_031389865.1 Anaerolineales bacterium
TGAGGAGGCATAGCCTTTCACACTGAACACAGCGAGTGCCGCCTTCAATATTGTGGCTCGCGTCACCGCAGCTTCTTCTTTTGTGCGTCGCATATATACATACTATCACGTATGTATAATTCTTGTCAAGGAAATTTAGCGGGTCAGTTCAACAACCAGTGTGTCCAGAGCCAGGTCGAGCGTGACCTGGCTTGTTTTTACCCCCTCGTCGATTCTCAACAATTTATGATAAATGCTTTCAAGTGATTCAATCGAAAAGTGCGCGGCCTGCTGCATTGCCTTCTCTGCAACAAACGGGTGGATTTTCACAGCACGCGCCATGTCTTCCTTATTACCGCGTCTATCCAGAATCTCACGCGCCTGTATCAGCAAACGGAACTGTCTGACAACCATGCCCCACAAGGCGAATTCATCTTCACTCTCGAGCAGGCGGTGCAGCAGATGCTGTGCAGATTTACCGTTGCCGTTCGCCAGCGCATCCACAAAATCGAATACTGATTGCTGTGACGTGACGATGCAGACTGTTTCCACATCCTGGCTGTTGATGGGTCGCGCCCAATTGACGTATGCCAGCAACTTGGAGATTTCCATTCCTGCCTGACGCGTGTCCACGCCAACCATCTCTTTCAGCATCTCAGCCGCACGCGGTTCGGCCTGTCCACCTTGTTTCTTTGTCTCGTTAACGATCCAGCCTGTCATATCCCTTAAACGCGGGAGCATGAAGGCTTTGACCTGGATCAACGGGTCGTTTTTTTCCGCCCACTTTACCAGCCAGTGTTTATCAGCTTCCTTTGGCTCAACGGATTCGTACAGGACCAGCCGGGTGGTATCCTGCATTTTTTCGATGTACTCGAAGAACTTTTTGCGAAGCGAGGGATTGTTATATTTCGAAGAGGGATTTGCCAGCAGCACCAAACGTCTCTTGGCGAGGAACGGCATGGCGTTGACGGCATTGTTGAAGTCGTTTTCGCTCATCGAACGCGCGTCGAGGCGGGCTGTATTCATGTCCGCGCTGGTGGGATCGGTGAAGTCAGACTCGAAGTCCCTGAGCCGGCGCGCGATGGCGAATTCGTCATTACCGTAGAGAAAGTGGATGGTAGGCATGAATTTTTTAACCACGAAGGGTCACAAAGGTACACGAAGAAAAACCTTTGTGACCCTTCGTATTCCATTATAGTGAAGCTACTTTGTGATTACGCGGTGGAGACCTTTGCGCACGGGGATAATATCCACAATACGCATGTTGCCCAGGTGTGCCTCCGTGGTCACATTCTTCTGCAGCCAGGGTCCCAGCGGCTTGCTGAGGAAATACCCGGCAACTGCCAGTGCTATCGCAAAGGGCATGAGGAGAAAACGCCATACATTGGTCCGCGCTCGTTGCATGGGAACAAATGCGAACATCGCCGGAAGAAGCGTGGATGCGGCCATGTTGGTACCGCATCCCTCATGGATGGCAAGGCCGCTTTCACCGGAGCGCAGACGTTGCATCGCCTCGGTCGCTGCGTCCATGATGTCGTCTTTGGTAAAGGGACCCATGAGGTAAAAGCCGGTTGGGTTGGAATGTCCACCCATGGATTGTTTGTTAAATTTACGGGCAAGGATGTGAAGCGTTGCGTGTTCAACCGCATGGTTTCGTCTGGTTTCGAGTAGAAGTGGTAAGTCTAGTATCATGAATTCATTATAGCGTTAATTGAAAAGACAGTCACCCGCAAGCGACTGTCTTTGGATTAGGAATATTTAATAATTAAAAACGGGTTCTGCATTTCGAGATGTGGACATCACAAAGCCGATGAACATGACGATTGCGCCAATCAACTCACTCAGATAGAGCATATCCACCAGACCTGCCCGTAGAAAGGTGCCGCCCATGGCAGGCGAGAGAGCACCTGCAGCGATCAGGATATTCCCGAACATACGGTTGGCAAGGATTCTTTTACGCCAGAATAGAAAAGCGGAATAGATCGCCCCACCGACAAGCGTGAGCGTACCATAGATGTTCAGCAGGATCGTCAGAACAATGGTCGCACCGTTCCGAGTGAGGATGTCTTTATACTGCTCGGAGACGGGACGCGTAACATCATAGGATGCGGCATTAACAGGTGCCACCAGGACCAGGATGAATGCAAGTATGGAAATGATCAGCAATACCCACGTGAGAATTTGAGCCGCATTCCCTTTGCGGAACAGGAGATGCACGGTACCCATGCCCAGCCAGGCGGCGGTCAGCATTGCACCTGTCAGGTACCAGATCTTTACTACGAAGATGTTGAACGTCAGCCCAAGGATCACTTCGCTCAGTGTTCCAATGCCATAGAACAATAATCCAACTGCCCAAAGCAATAAATGAGTGCCGCCGCGTTGACGATAACGGTTGTAGACAGCCACTGTAAATGCAAAGGTCACGATGGTGGAGAGGTAGGGAAGATAATTCATGGATCACTCCTGCTTCGATGTTTTTATGCCGATGGGATCGCCCCCACCAATGACAAGCCAATCACAATCAGTACAGCCAGTAGAACGAGAACAAGGACAACCAGCAGGACCGGGACAATTTTCTCAGTGATTACAGTTCGGTCAAAGCGCTTGGACCGGCGGGTAGCTGCCATGTTGACTCCATTTTTATGTCGTTGCGAGCAAAACAATCTTCCGCTTGATGCGGCATGCGTTTCCAGGTAGTTTCTTTACTTATTCTGAGATTGCTTCTCGAAGACTTACAATGACATGAATTTAGTGATTAACGCTCTCCAATTTGTGATAGGTTTCCAGCAAGCTAAGCAGGATGAGGTCGGTGAAGGTATGC
>JANMSY010000368.1:0-12906 GCA_031389865.1 Anaerolineales bacterium
GTCCTGAAGCGTGAAAGCATCTCCACTTTCACTGGAAATGCTGTGAGCCTCTGCATGAATGTTTCATAGTGCTGCTGCGCCAGAACGGTTGTTGGCACCAGGATGGCAACCTGCCTGCCATCCATGACTGCCTTGAACGCAACCCGCAAGGCAACTTCGGTCTTTCCGTACCCCACGTCACCACACAACAGGCGGTCCATGGGGCGTGAGGATTCCATGTCGCGTTTGATTTCGGCCAGGGCACGCTTCTGGTCTTCTGTTTCCACATAGGGAAATGAATCTTCCAGCTCTTTTTGCCAGGTCGTATCCGGCTTGAACGCATACCCTTTGACTACATTTCGGCGCGCATAAAGATCAAGCATTTCCTGTGCAACTTCGATCACCGCCTGTTTGACGCGTCCCTTTTTCTCCTGCCATTCGTGCCCGCCCAGGCGATCCAGCGCAGGGATGACGCCCTCCGCGCCGATATAACGCGTCAGCCGATCAGCCTGGTGGACGGGCACATACAACTGTCCGCCGCCTTCATACTCGACCGCCAGAAACTCGCGCATGTGACCGTCGAGTTCACGCTGCACCAGGCCGCCAAACCTACCTACGCCATAATCAATATGAACGACGTAATCACCCACCTGCAAATCGGCATACACTGATTCAGGTGTTTCTGCGATCGGTCGCTGACGGGTGCGCGGTTGCGGACGTTCCCATCCGAACACTTCCGAGTCTGTGATCACGTGCAGGGCACGCTCAGGCTCTTCGCTCTGTAGAATGAATCCTTCCGAAAGGGAAGCTTCAATAAATTCAGGGTTTGCCGAAGGGGATTCAGGAATTTCCGTTTCAGAAGCCTGGGAATGATCCAACCACAATTCCTGAAGACGGTGAGACTGACGGGAAATGACAAAAACGTCCGCGCGTTTTTCAACCAGCAAAGCAAGATATTCAACAAATGATTTCAGCCTGCCGCCAAACCGTTCATCGTGACTGAACGCTGAGGAAAGGCTGTCGTTCGATCCCAGCTCTTCACTCTCCATCTTAGTTGAATAACCCAGTTCCAAAAACGGACGCGTCTGGAAGTTATCCAGCAGGTCAGGCCAGGTGATGTAAGGCAATGGGAAATCGGGAGAGAGCGTTTGTTCCTGAATGCTTTCGTTTCGCAGCTTGACGGCCTGCTCCTCCACTTCTGCGACCATGCTTTCTACAACCGACAGGTCATCGATCAGCACCAATGCCTTTTGCGGCAGGTAATCCAACAGGCTGGCAGGTTGTTGATGCAAAAGTGGGATGTGAAACTCGGATAGTTCCTCTTCAGGCACGCGGTCAACTGCGCCTGTGGATATATATTCACGCGCGGGTGTTATGAGGATTGAATCGAGATTTTCTATCGTTCGCTGCGAGGCAGGGTCAAACTTGCGGATCGTGTCTATTTCGTCGCCGAAGAAATCCAAACGGACAGGTAATTTCTCAGACGGGGTCCATACGTCGAGAATGCCGCCGCGGCGTGAGAATTGTCCCGGTTCCAGGACAGTATTCGTACGCTGATATCCGACCTCTGATAGATGACGCAGGATCGAATCGGGCTGGATGGTTTGCCCCTTTGACAATCTTTTGCACGCCTTGAGGAAATCGCGCCGTGGAAGCGTGCGCGTCATCAGCGAACGCGCGGATGTAACAAAGACGGGCGGCACGTCGGGCTTTTGCGCAAATGGAAGATGGTACGCAGCCAGCGCCGTCAGAGTTTGCAGCCGTTCCCGACGCGTTGTCACGCCCCAGGCAGCCTGCTCATAGAACAACGGATTCGGTTCGCCGAAATGATAGCGCGGCGACTTGATCCAGAACCCCAGCTCATCGTGCAGCGAAAGCGCATGGTCGGCGCGGTCTGTGATGAGCAGGATGGGACGATTCAGGTCCTGATGCAAGGCAGCGAGAACTGGCAGGCGCGCGGCGCGCGGCAACCCCAGGCCCGGGAGTTGTTTTCCATCCGCCTGAAGTTTTCTCAGTAACTGCTGATACTGTGGGAGCGTACGAATTTTATCGAGAAGAATTTCCATATTTTATAGGGGCGAGGTCATCTCGCCGAACGCAAGCTCTATCGTTTATTCAATGGAACCATTGAACTTATTCATGGCCTTATCCAAACCATTCATCACAAATTCAAGCGTGGCATCTGCGGCGCGGTCAATGATCTCGGAAAGGATTTTCATTTCTTCGCGCTTGAAGGCTTGCAGCACATAGGCAGCGGGATCCATCCTGCCTGGCGGACGACCAATGCCGATGCGCAGCCGCGGGAAATCTTTTGTACCCAGTTGTTCGATGGTCGAGGCCATGCCGCCCTGTCCGCCGGGGCCCCCTTTGGGACGAATACGGATGGTACCAAAGGGAATATCCAGGTCATCATGGGCAATAAGCATATTTTCCATGGGCAGCTTGTAGAAGTTAAGTAACCCCTGTGCCGACTGTCCGGAGAGATTCATATACGTCTGCGGTTTTGCGAGGATGAGCTTGCGGCCCTCATACACCGCACTAGTGACAATGGCTTTGGACTGTACCTTCATTCCACGCGCGTTCAAACGCACAGCGAGCCGGTCGATGAGCATAAAGCCAACATTGTGGCGAGTGTCGCTGTATTGGCGGCCCGGGTTGCCGAGGCCGATAAGAAGATAGGTGGTTTCAAGGGTCATATGTTATGTCCGGGTTTCAGGTATTAAAAGCGGCGGATGCGGATCATGAGACCCGCCAGGGCAAACAATCCAAGAATGACGAGGGCGCCGCGACCGAGGCTTAATAGGATTGCGTTTGAGGCCAACGATGCCGGGTTGGCAGGCAATGGCGTGGGTGTTGGCCGCGGAAGATCAGTCGGTGTTGGAGAGGCTGCAAGCAGGAACGGTGTGGGAATGAGAACGGTCACGGATTCAGCCGTCGCCGTGGGAGCGGGTGTTGGAGTCGGGACGACGTCATTTTGCAGCGTGATGGGAACCGTCACTTCCTGGAATGATCCATCTGCAAGGAAGACCCGCAGACGCAGGATGTAGTCTCCATCAGTGATGGTGGTGGTATCCCAGGTGTGGAGCGGAGAATCAAACACAGACTGGGACAACGCCTGGATCGGGAACCACGTATCGGCTGAATCCACGGCGTATGAAAAATCCAATTGAGCGGAGACGAAGCCTGGAGCATTTGTCGAGCCGATAATATTCACCTGTCCGCGTACGGTCTCGCCGGGCGCAGGAGATGTGATCGCGATGGGCGGAGAATCCTGTGCGGCAAGAAGAAGGAAAAGAAGTGGCAAAAAGAATGGAATTTTTTTCATCAGCCGAACAAACAAGTTTGCACCTCAAAAAAGAGGACGCGATACCCGCATTGACTTTCACATCCGAACCGATAGACCTTGCCGCAACTATTCAGCAGAGCAGACAGGGTAATAAGTATAGCATAAGGCCCAAAGCAAGGCAGGTTTTGTAGCCAAGGCTCTCTGGGAATCGCCGTGATGCTTGGCTGGATTGACAAATCCAGCCGCCAGATTCGGGGCAAATGCCAGTGTATTTCCTGCATGGACGGGATTTGGCAATCCCTTGTTAGCAGAAGCACGGCAACTCCCAATGAGCCATGAAATTGAAATAGCCGAGAAAAAAGAAGTCGTATAAAATTAAGATATCTGGCAGGTATGCCAGTTATAATTTTCGTGCTACACTGATTTTCATCTCGGGGGCGACCCCGTCAACAACCATGGCACCCATTACTTCTCTCTCTATCCTTGAAAGCCACCTCTGGGAAGCTGCCAACATCCTGCGCGGCAGCCCCGTGGACCGCTCAGACTGGAAGAGTTATATCCTGCCGCTGCTGTTCTTCAAGCGGATCTGTGATGTATGGGACGAGGAATACCAGGAAGCGGTCGATACCTACGGGGAAGACTTCACCGACGAGCATCGCTTCCAGATACCAGACGGCAGCCATTGGAATGATGTGCGCGAGACACCGACCAATGTCGGTACGGCGTTGCAAAATGCCATGCGCGGAATTGAAGCGGCGAACCAGAAACATCTCTACGGCGTGTTTGGTGACTCGCAGTGGACCAACAAAGACCGTTTGCCAGATGCCTTGCTCAAGGATCTGATCGAACACTTTTCAGCAATCAGTCTGGGGAATCAAAATGTCACCACGGATATTGTCGGTGACGGATACGAATACCTGATCAAAAAATTTGCAGATGCAACCAACAAGAAGGCTGGCGAATTCTATACCCCGCGCAGTGTGGTACGCCTGTTGGTGGACATCCTTGACCCACAGGAAGGCGAGACCGTGTACGACCCTGCCTGCGGGACGGGCGGTATGCTGCTTGGCGCAGTCGAGCATGTACGCGCCAAAGGTGGGGACCCGCGCACGTTCTTCGGCAAGCTCTATGGACAGGAAAAGAACCTAACCACAGCTTCCGTTGCACGCATGAACCTGCTGTTGCACGGCATGGAAGATTTCATTATTGAGCGCGGAGATACATTGCGCAACCCGGTCTTCACGGACCCAAGCACAGGCGGACTTGCCACCTTCGATTGCGTAATCGCCAATCCTCCATTTTCGTTGGAGCAGTGGGGACGTGAGATCTGGGAGAGCGACCCGTGGGGACGTTCCTTTGCAGGTCTGCCCACTGACTCAAACGGTGACTTTGCCTGGGTGCAGCACATGGTCAAGTCCATGGCGGAGGGCAAGGGGCGCATGGCAGTTGTCCTGCCGCAGGGAGCGTTGTTCCGCGGCGGAGTCGAAGGGCAGATCCGAAAGTATTTGCTGGAGCAGGATTGGGTCGAGACTGTGATCGGGCTGGCACCAAATCTATTTTATGGTACGGGACTCGCAGCCTGCATCCTGATCCTCAAGAAGAAGAAATTAAGGAAGCGGATGGGGAAAGTGCTGATCGTGGATGGGTCATCCCTATTCCGCAAGGGTCGCGCGCAAAACTTTCTCGACCCCGAACACGCGGACCAGATCTCAGGGTGGACAAAGAAATTCGAAGACGTGCAGGACCG
Source organism: Anaerolineales bacterium (assembly GCA_031389865.1). Lineage (GTDB taxonomy): Bacteria > Chloroflexota > Anaerolineae > Anaerolineales > Villigracilaceae > Defluviilinea. The sequence continues at coordinate 5,013 of JANMSY010000368.1, forward strand.
GGCGCGGGTCGTGGCGTTGCGTCAGATCGAAGCAGAAGACTGGACGCTGAACATCTCCCGGTATGTGTTACCGCCCATCGGTGCAGACATTCCGCCTTTGGATGTGGCGATCGAAGATTTCAAATCTGCATGGGGAAGCGCGCAGGAAGCCGAAGCTATATTGCGTGAATTGCTGGAAGAAAATGGTTTGCTGGACATGGAGCAATAACATGCAAACATTTTCTTTTCCACCCAACTCCGTTGGTCGAGTAGGGACGGTGCTCGTCCGTCCCATATCGAGACCAACAGTTGAACAGAGAACAGAAGATTACATGCGACATGATGGTCTCGATACGGGCTTGGTTTCGATACGCTCGCAAACTGCGCTCGCTACTCAACCAACAGCCCACTCGACCACCGATTGGGGAACCAATGACTGTTCGCCTCTCCCAACCCGAACTTGAATCCTACCTGTGGGGCGCAGCGACCATCCTGCGCGGACTGGTGGATGCGGGCGATTACAAGCAGTACATCTTCCCGCTGTTGTTCTACAAGCGACTCTCGGATGTGTGGGATGCAGAGTATGCCAATGCACTCGCCGAGTCAAATGAGGATGTGTATGCACGCTCGATGGCGGACGAACGGTTTGTCATCCCAGCCGGTGCGCACTGGAACGATGTGCGCGAGGTGCCGCGCGATGTGGGCAAAGCCATTCAGAGTGCATTCCGTGCGATTGAATCTGCCAACCCTGACCGGTTGGACGGGATCTTCGGCGATGCGCCGTGGACCAACAAGGAACGCCTGCCGGATGCCACCCTCAAGAATCTACTGGAGCATTTCTCGCAGCACACGCTTTCGCTCCCCAACGTGCCCGAGGATGAACTCGGCAATGGCTACGAGTTCCTGATCAAGAAATTCGCCGATGACAGCGGACATACCGCCCAGGAGTTTTATACCAATCGCACCGTGGTGCATTTGATGGTGCAGATGCTAGAGCCCAAACCAGGCGAGCGGATCTATGACCCGACCTGCGGCACAGGCGGCATGTTGATCTCGGCGCTCGATGAAGTGAAACGCGGACATGGCGAATACCGAACCTTGAAACTCTACGGGCAGGAACGCAACCACATGACCGCCTCCATCGCGCGCATGAACCTGGCGCTGCATGGCGTGGACGATTTCGCCGTCGCCCGCGGGGATACGCTCGAACGTCCTGCGTTCACGAATGAAAAAGGTGGTCTCGCAACCTTCGATGTAGTGCTGGCAAATCCACCGTATTCCATCAAGCAATGGAATCGCGAAGCCTGGACCAGTGACCCGTGGGGACGCAATTTCCTCGGCACGCCACCACAGGGACGCGCGGACTATGCTTTCTTCCAGCACATCCTCAAAAGCATGTCCCCCTCTCCCCGCGGGAGAGGGATGTCCAAAGGACAGGGTGAGGGTGGTGAGGGCGGTCGCTGCGCGATCCTCTTCCCGCATGGAGTCTTGTTTCGCAAGGAAGAAGCGGACATGCGCCAGAAGCTGGTGGACGCTGACCTGGTGGATTGCGTGCTCGGGCTGGGACCGAACCTATTCTACAACTCACCGATGGAAGCCTGTGTGGTGATCTGCCACAATAACAAACCTGCCAGGCGACGCGGCAAAGTGATTTTTATTGATGCCGTGAACGAAGTCACCCGTGAGCGCAGTGTGAGTTATCTTAAGCCTGAACATCAGGAACGGGTTGCCAATGCGTATCACGACTTCAAGGATATTGAAGGCTTTGCGAAGGTGGCTCCACTGGCGGACATTCGCGCCAATGCTGGTAATTTGAGTATTCCGCTTTATGTGCGTGGAAAGGCGGTAAGTGATGAAAAAGGTGTGTATGCTGCTGATGGACTCAAAGACGCAGTTCAAGCGTGGGAAGAAAGTTCGGCAGAATTGCACGCAACAATAGATGACTTGCTAAAAACGCTTGAAAATTAAAATAACCCGCCTCGCTAGCCCGATCCATCATCACTTCCAGATGGGGGCAGGCAGCCACAGTAGGTTACTTTTCGCGAGACAGGACGAGCGATCAAAACGCTTTTAACCACGGAGTTCGTCCGTTGGCAAATTCATTATACGACAAGATATAATCATTCCATGAGACACGTATCCACAAACACAGGCGACCAGCTCGTGAACGCCCTGCACGCGTTGGGGGTAAATTTTCTCATGGGCGGCAGGGATGCAGACGAGTCTTTGCATAAACAACCCGCCCGCTTAATTTCCGCGCTGGCTCAAAGCGGAGAAGCCCGCCTGCGGCTTTCGCTCATTCCACTCTTTCTCGAACATCCTGAATATGCGTCGCGCGTTCGCGCCATTGCAAAGGGACTTGACCCATCGGCTCGGCTCACGCTTCAATGCTATTACAGCGCGGCGGTCTGGCTTGCCAAAAAATACCAGCCGAATGTTGTATCCCTTCCTGATCGTTTCTCGAAGGATTTAAAACTGACTCCTGTTGACGATCCCGATGAAAACCTGCGTGCGCTGGCAACACGTCACAAGAAACTGAGCGGATCATACGTTAACTGGTTTGCCACCTACCAACACGCGGCACAAGTCTGGCGCAAGGGACTGGAATATCGAAAGGGATAACACGTGGACAATGCTGAAATTCTCTCCATCCTGCAAAATTTGGGCTCACGCGTTCCGCCCGACTCGCGATTGGTTCTGGTAGGCGGAGGCGCGCTGGCTTTGCTCGGTAGTCCGCGCTTGACGATTGACATTGACTTTATCGGCGACGATGTTCACCCAAACCCGTTGCACAAAACCATCATGCAGATTGCGCGGGAGTTGCAAGTCCATGTTGAGCCTGTTCCGCTGGAACGATTTATCCCACTCCCAAAAGGAAACGAGAAGCGCGTCATCCGTATCGGGCAATTTGGAAATCTGGAAGTCTTCGTTGCCGACCCGTACAGCATTGCCCTGAGTAAATTGGATCGCGGCTTGGATACCGATTTTGACGATCTTGTATTCCTTGTTCAAAATAACCATATTAACATGGATAAATTCGAGCGCATTCTCAAGGAAGCTCTGCCTCACGCCCGCAAATTTGACTTCAACCCCGATATTCTCGAGCATCTGCAGGAACTCAAAAATCGTTTAGGGTAATTCATCGTTCCAACACAGTGAGCGAAAGACGAACCACCAACACCGGTATTCTGCAGCATCATTATGAAATTTTCCGATCTCGTCCACCTCAACACGGACCGCATCGCGGACCCACTCGCCGCAGGGATCGAGCGATTCGTGGGACTCGAGCACATCGAGCCAGAAAACCTGCCATGACCAAATGGAAAACTGTCAAACTCAGTGAGGTAGCCTACCAAGTTGCAGACCGTGTTGATAATCCTTCAACATCAGGCTATGATGGTACTGCATGCGTGTGGAATGCTATCACGGGACAAGAAATTTTGGCCGCATGACGCATGACGGTAGAGTTACCTCTGTCGCTATTAGCCACAACGGGGAGTATGTGGTTTCGGGAGGTTGGGACAAGACTGCCCGTGTTTGGATTGCATCCACAGGGCAAGAAATTGCCCGGACAACGCATGGTGACAAAGTCTGGGTTGTTGCCATCAGTTCTGATGACAGATACGTGGTCTCGGGAGGTTGTGGTCAAAATGTTAATCAGATATGTACTCAGGGCTCTGCTTATGTGTGGGAGGCTGACACTGGCAAAGAAATTGCCCATCTCACTCATGATGATACTGTTACATCTGTTGCTTTCAGTTTCGATAACAAGTATGTGGCATCTGGAAGCTTAGATGGCAAAGTCAGCGTTTGGGAAAGCATTACAGGAAAAGAAATTGCCCACATGACACATAATGATTATGTAGGATCTTTCGCCTTCAGCCCCAATGACAGATTTTTGGCGTCAGGAAGCTATGATGGTACTGCACGCGTGTGGATATATCGCCCAGAAGATTTGATTGCTGATGCTTGTTCACGCGTAACTCGTAATCTAACCCGTGCAGAATGGCAACAATACATCGGCGATGTATTGCCCTATCGAGCGATTTGTCCCAATTTGCCAATTGAGCCAAAAGTTATAATAACCCCAACTCCATAACCTCATGCCTACACCTGAAGAACTCGCCCGCATCAACATTGACAAACAACTCACCGCCTGCGACTGGACTGTTCAATCGCGCGTGGAGATGAATTTGTATGCGGGGCGTGGTATTGCAGTGCGTGAGTTTCCGCTATCGACAGGGGAGGCGGATTATCTCTTGTTCGTTGATCGCAAGGCCGTAGGGGTGGTCGAGGCGAAGCCTGAGGGCGTGACGCTTTCAGGCGTTGCGGACCAGGCGGCGAAGTATTCAGTTGGATTGCCAAATAACATTCCGCATGTGACTCTGCCGCTGCCGTTTCTGTATGAGAGCACGGGCGTGGAGACGTTCTTCCGTGATGAGCGTGACCCGGAGCCGCGGTCACGAAGAGTGTTTACGTTCCATCGTCCTGAGGCGTTGGCAGATTTATTGACCCCTCCCCAGCCCTCCCCATCCGAAGAGCACGGATGGAGAGGGAGCAACACGCTGCGTGGGCGGTTGAAAGATATGCCGACCCAGTTCCCTTTGATTACCACAGGGTTGTGGGGCGCGCAGGTCGAGGCGATTAATAATCTTGAGAAATCGTTGGCGGAGAATCGTCCGCGGGCGTTGATTCAGATGGCGACGGGGTCGGGGAAGACGTTTACGGCGGTGAGTTTTGTCTATCGGTTGATCAAACATGCCAAGGCGAAGCGCGTGTTATTTTTGGTGGACCGCAATAATCTCGGGCGGCAGGCGTTCAAGGAGTTCGATCAATATCTGACGCCCGACGATGGGCGCAAGTTCACCGAGTTGTATAACGTCCAGCATTTGCAGAGCAACGTGCTCGATTCGGTCAGCAAGGTGCATATCACTTCCATCCAGCGGCTGTACTCAATGCTGAGTGGCGAGCCTGAGTACGACGCGGAAAATGAAGAGGGGTCGCTGTTCGAGATGGGTGCGGTGCTCGATTCCCAGCCGCCGAAGGAGATCCGCTACAACCCAAACTTCCCGATCGAGTATTACGATTTCATCGTGGTGGATGAGTGCCATCGCTCGATCTACAATTTGTGGCGCGGCGTGCTCGAATATTTCGATGCCTTCCTGATCGGGTTGACCGCCACGCCTTCGAAGCAGACCTTCGGCTTCTTCAAGAAAAATCTCGTGATGGAATATCCACGTTTGCGGGCAATTGCCGACGGCGTGAATGTGCAGGGCGATGTCTATCGCATTCGCACAGAAATTTCCGAGAAGGGCAGTACCGTGGAGGCGGGATATTTTATCGGCAAGCGCGAACGCATGACGCGCGCCGAACGCTGGGAAAAACTGGATGAGGACTTTGAATACGACCCGCGTCAGCTCGACCGTGAAGTTGTTTCCGTTGACCAGATTCGGACTGTGCTCCGAACCTATCGCGACAAACTGTTCACTGAGATGTTCCCCGAGCGCGAGATCGTCCCGAAGACGTTGATCTTCGCCAAAGATGACAGCCACGCCGAAGACATCGTGCGGATCGCGCGCGAAGAATTTGGCAAGGGCGATGAGTTCTGTCAGAAGATCACGTATCGTTCGACGGGCAGGAAGCCCGAAGATTTGATCAGCGACTTCCGCAACAGTTATCATCCGCGCATTGCCGTGACTGTGGATATGATCGCCACAGGCACAGACATCAAGCCGCTCGAAGTGCTGTTGTTCATGCGCGCGGTGAAGAGCCGTTTGTTGTTCGAGCAGATGCTGGGACGCGGCACACGCGTCGTCAGCCAGACCGAGCTGCAGAATGTGACTTCAGATGCAAAGGCGAAGGATCGCTTCGTGCTGATCGACGCAGTCGGCATTGTGGAGTCGGAACTTGCCGACCCGCAGACTCTGGAACGCAAACGGAGCACGTCGCTCAAGCAGTTGCTCGAGTCGGTGGCGGTGGGCGTGACGGATGAAGATACGCTCAGTTCGCTGGCGGGAAGACTCGTTCGACTGGCTAAAAATTTGGGGACGGCAGAGCAGGCTGAGGTTAAAGAAAGAAGCGGCGGACTGTCGTTGGCAGATCTATCCAATCGCCTGCTGGATGACATCGACCCAGATAAAATCCAGGAGAGTAGCAGTCCGCAAATCCTGATCGATGCGGCGGTGCGACCGTTGGCGAGCAACCCCGAACTGCGGGCGCGGCTGACGGAGATGCAGTCGCGGCATGAGCAGGCGATTGACGAGGTGAGCCAGGATGCGGTGATCGAGGCGGGATTCACGGATGAGGCGTCGCGGCTGCTGGTGCGGTCGTTTGAGGAGTATATCGCTGAGCATAAGGATGAGATCACGGCGTTGGAGATTATTTATTCGATACCGCGCGCATCCCCTTCTCCCAGCGGGAGAGGGGCTAGGGGTGAGGGAGAGTCACGCGCTCTCACGTTCGCGGCTCTCAAGCAGTTAGCCGAAACGTTATCACAACAGCAACACAATTGGACGACGGAGGCGTTGTGGCGGGCGTATGCCCAGTTGGAGCGTGACCGCGTGCGCGGGGCAGGGACGCGGCGTGTGTTGACGGATCTGGTTTCGCTGGTGCGTCATGCGGTACAGTTGGACGATGAGCTGGTGCCGTATCCCGAACGCGTGCAGAGGCGCTACACCGATTGGCTCGCTGCACAACAGACCGAGGGACGAGAGTTCACATCCGAACAGCGCTGGTGGCTCGATCAGGTGGCGACGCACATTGGAGTCAATCTGGAAATCCATGCCGAAGATTTCAATTACGGTGAGTTCTTCAATCGCGGCGGACAGGTTGCGGCGTTGCGTACGTTTGGTCCGCAGTTGAAGAGTTTGTTGGATGAGTTGAATGAAAGACTTAATGTTGACAGGTTGGAAGGTTAGCAGGTTCGATTGGGGTAAAATACAGGTGAAAGGAGCATGACATGACATACGCTCAGGTTGTTACACAGGTAAAACGAATGTCGCAGGCGGAAAAACTGGCGCTGATGAAAGTGCTGGCAGATACGCTTGCTTATGACTCCACACGCACAAAACAGAAGCACACTCTGATACATCTTTATGGCGCACTCCGCCCCAAATCTGGACGCATTCCTTCCAACAAGCAAATCAGGAAGGACTATGTAAACTATCTGGTAGAGAAATATAAATGATCCGCGCTCTATTGGATACGAACGTCATCCTGGATGCCTTGCTGGCGCGCGAGCCTTTCGGCGCACAAGTTGCCGCCGTGTGGCAGGCGCATGAGGATGAACGTTTTACTGCCTATCTCAGCGCGATTACGCCCGCCACTGTATTTTATGTGGCGCGCAAGCAATTGGGTAAAACGCAGGCATTGAAAATGGTGGATGATTTAACCAGCACCTTTGAAGTATGCGCGGTGAACCACGATGTTCTGCGTTCCGCTCTGCGCTTGGAGATGGCGGATTTCGAAGACGCCATTCAATCTGCAAATGCGCTTCTCGAAGGATTGGATTTTGTGATTACCCGCGATTTGAAGGATTTTAAAAAATCACCAGTCAAGGCAATTTCGCCCGTAGAGTTTATGAAACAATTGGGATAAGTTGAATTCAAAGGTTAGACCCTAAAGGTACGCTTCGCGAAAACCTTTAGGGTCTCTTTTTCAAAATGATGGCAATGATGAATGGTTTCGACAAGCTCAACCCAGCGGATAACGGTGAAAATGGACTCCCCCTGCCTGATGGTTGGGAGTGGATGACGATTGGTGACGTTGCTGATACGACTAGTGGCGGTACACCTTCGCGCAAATATTCAGAATATTTTGAAGGCACAATTCCGTGGGTGAAATCTGGTGAACTTGGTGATGGACTGGTTTCAGTTACCGAAGAAAAAATTACTGAAACTGCAATCAAGAATTCCAG
>JANMSY010000369.1:0-7291 GCA_031389865.1 Anaerolineales bacterium
TGCCCATCCCCCGTGGAGAATAATCCGCCGGGCACAGCGATCGGCAAATAAAGTGTAGTCCCAACGACGAGTTCCTTGCAGTCAATATTCCCACCAGTGAGGCGCGGCGGCTGGGTGGAGAGTTTACCTGCTTCCGCAGGAGGCATGCCCATTACGCCCATGAACGGACGAAGGTTCACCTGATGCCCGTGTTGGTTGCGTCCACGCAGTTGATCAGGATCAAGCTCCCATAAATGCATTACATGCCCGTCGGTGACTTCATCGCCTCCAACTGTCCAACCCCAGGTGCCGATTCGGATTTTTTCAACTTTGACCGCAAGCGTCATCCCGGGCTCTGCGCCGCGGACGGCAACCGGACCACACAGCGCGTGTCCTCTGGGTCCATCCCATTTGCTCCTGGCCATCAGGTTTCGCGGTGGATGGCCTGCCTTGGGATCAAAGGTAGTGACATTGAAATTCTCCAATCCCCATTCTGCTTCAAGGGTCCTAAAGTGCACCGTGTCACCAGAGTCGATGGTAAGCACAGGCGGAAGATCACGTGAGAAAAAACCATGCAGCGTATCTTCATTGGGTTCAATTTTATAAGTTGCCATTTTGAGTTTTCTCCATCCTTAATGTGTTTATGGGAAAATGAAATTATACTCTCGCTAAATTCTGCAAGGCTAGGGATTGCGGGTTGGTGAAATCAGAATTAACAAGCTACAATCATCTTCAATAGTATCTTTTTCTAAAGGATTTTCATTATATGGCGTTGATCAGTGTACAGGATGTGTCCATTGGATTTGGTGGACCGCGCCTGCTGGATGAAATAAATGTACAGATCGAGAGCGGGGAATGGGTCGGCTTGCTGGGGCGGAACGGGATGGGGAAGTCCACGCTGTTGAAACTCATCGCCGGTGAGATTTTGCCGCATGAGGGAACCATTGCCCGTCAGCAGAATATTAAGGTGGCATATCTTCCGCAAGAGGTGCCGCAAGGATTGAGCGGACGCGTGCGTGAGATCGTGGAAAGCGGCCTGGAGGCTGTATCGGGGAATTTGGACGACGAACATCAATGGCAGCGTCAGCATCAGGTGGAGAAAATACTCACTCGTATGGATCTGGACTCCGAAGCCAAATTTGAAGCCCTTTCGGCAGGGTTGAAGAGACGCGTCTATCTTGCGCGAGGACTGGTCCGTGAGCCAGATCTTTTGCTATTGGATGAACCCACCAACCATCTGGATATCAACTCCATCGACTGGCTGGAGGATTTCCTCAAGCGCTGGGGTGGCACGCTGTTGTTTGTGACACATGACCGGGTCTTCCTGCAACGTCTCTCCACCCGCATCGTGGAATTGGACCGTGGCAAATTATTTGATTGGAATTGTGACTACTCCACGTTTGTAAAACGCAAAGATGAAATGCTTTCCGCTGAGCAGGCACAGAACATGATCTTCGATAAGAAACTTGCCCAGGAAGAACAGTGGATCCGTAAAGGGATCGAGGCGCGCCGCACTCGAAATGAAGGACGTGTACGTGCGCTAAAACGTTTGCGCGAGATGCGCAGGGAACGCCGCGAACTCTCAGGCAAAGTACGTATGCAGCTCTCGGCTGAGAATCGGTCCGGCAAACTGGTGATCGAAGCGGGGAACGTCAGCTATTCGTACGGCGATAAAACCATTGTGCGCGATTTTTCCACGACCATTCAGCGCGGCGATAAGATCGGCATCGTTGGTCCCAATGGCTCTGGCAAAACTACATTACTTCGAATTCTGATGGGTGAGCTTCAACCCTCGCAGGGCGAGGTCCGTCACGGTGTGAACGTGGAGATGGCTTATTTCGATCAACTGCGCGCGCAGCTGGATGAAAGCAAATCTGTTTTGGATAACGTGGGGCAGGGACGCGACACGATCACGATCAATGGCAGGGCGCGTAACCTGATGGGCTACCTGGAAGATTTCCTCTTCACGCGTGACCGCGTCCGTGCGCCGATCAGTGCTCTCTCTGGCGGTGAGCGCAATCGCCTCTTGCTGGCGCGCCTGTTCACGCAGCCTGCCAATCTATTGATCCTTGATGAGCCTACCAATGATCTCGATATTGAAACCCTCGAAGTGCTCGAAGATCTTTTGCTTGATTACGAAGGGACCTTATTGCTGGTCAGTCACGACCGGGCATTCCTGAACAACATCGTTACCAGCACCTTGATATTGAACGGAAATGGGGATGTGAACGAATACGTGGGCGGATACGATGACTGGCACAAACAGACAGAACAAATTCCCGCTTCACAGACCAAGCTGAAAGTTGATTCTGCGCTCCAGGCAGAATCCAAAACGGACTCAAAACCCGTCGCCCGCAAGTTGAGCTATAACGAAAAACGTGAATTGGCTGAACTGCCAAAAAAGATCGGGATGCTGGAAGCCGAACAGCACGACTTAACTGTCAGGATGGAAACACCTGAGTTTTATCAGCAGGACGGCGTAGTCATCACACAGGCTGTCGACCGTTTACAGGAATTGCATGAAGAATTGTCCCGCCTGTACCAGCGCTGGGGGGAATTGGATGCTTAATCATCCCATTCTGTATCCTCCTCACCAGCCACAAGAATAGGAGGCGGAGCGCCCAGATCGTAGGCCCACGCGCCACTTTCATTCATCATCTCAGCAACTTCGTAGGGGGTGAGCAGAATCTCAAGCGGGTGCGATTCGACAAATTCGAGAATTAATTTGTGGGAAGGTCTCTCTGTCTTGAAGCTCTTCTGGACATGGTTCAGGAAATATTTGGCGCTTTCCTGTGATATCTGAAAACGCGATGCAATCTTCTGGTAGGGTTTGAGTTTATCCATGGGAGGGTTCTTGCTAGTGCAGACCTTCCAAACATCTCTTCGCCAGCGTGGCAGCAACGTCCATGCGGTATTCGGCGGAGGCCCACACGTCAGCTGCTTCGTGATAGGCGTTACGGGCCGCGATCTCAAGGCCCTCCGCTTCGGTGCCGTCCATCGCCAGCATGGGACTCCTGCCATAGCCGCCTAACGCGAGTCGTGATCGCCCGGAGTTCCATTGCGCAAGTGCGGCGCAGACGATGGGTTTGTCGGCAGGGGTACGGGAGACGTATTCAAAGGCGAGTTTGACGTTGAGGGGAAGGATGATTTTGGTAATCAGGTTGGTGGAACGTAAAGGCAGGAAATCGCCGATATTTGTATTGCGATATTCGATATTGGAGTCGTTGAGAATCGCCTGCTCGATCTTTGCATCCGTTGCCAGCAACAGGCTTGCCAAAGTGGAGCGCCCATCGCTGGCGACGAGTGTCCCAGCCACTGTGGCGGTATTGCGGATGTTGAGCGGCGCTTCCAATTTCAAAGCGGGCTTCAACGCGTCGGGACAGAGTTCCGATTCAAGCAATTGCTGCAGTGTGACCGTCGCGCCGATCTCCAGGTTGTTGCCGTTCTTTATAACGGTATCCAGGCTGAGGGATTGCAGGTCCACGACTTCAACGGAATCAGGTGTCGGCTTCCGCGAAGCGAGCAGCGTGCCGCCGCCGAGCGGAATCCGATTCGGTTGAGTCAGAAGAGTCAGGGCTTCGTCCAGCGTTTTGGGTCGGTGATAGGTGGTGATCATATGCCTCCGTGGGGGTACCTTTATTATACAGTTAAAAAAATAACCGCCATCCTTTCGATGGCGGTTATTGAAGCTCTACCCCGGTAATGAACCTGGGACTAATTCTGGAAGGAGGAATTCCTGCTTGAGCGCCTGGATGAGGACATCAAACGCATTGCCGTTTGCATACACACCCTGGAAGTGCCAGACCGGTTGAATATACTTCGAGCGCAGTTCGTAATTGGGATCGTTGACCTGATAGTACGGGTTGCTGACAAAGTAGACCAGCTCGATTTTATTGATCGTTAGATCGGGCTGCGTAAATTCAGGTGGCGTAGTCGGTTCGTTACTTTCGTTGTAGACATAGATTCGATTCGACTGCACTTCCATCGCGGAACCGTTTTCCTGAACGATCGCGCTTTGGTAAACGTGTGCCACGGGCATGTCGGCAAACGTTTCATCAGGGATGATCAGCACTTCCTCCTCGATCAGGTCACCTTCGATGCCGATGAGGAAAGAGGAGTCAGCCGGAAATGGATTGGTGGCCAGATACTCCACATACGTTTGACCCTCTTCCGTCGTGAAGATGATAACCGTTTGGCCTCCGAGTTGCGCTACGCGCTGCGTGCCTTTCAGGATCTGGAACTGCAGATTGTCATATGGCATCCGGAAGCTGTCCACGACCAGCTTGCCTTGCTTGTTGATCATCCCGGTGACAAGGATTGGCAAGCCATTATAGCCATCTGCCAGGTCACTGAGGGCGGGGCCTTCCATGGTGTACACGGTGGAGCCGCCACTATTTTGTGTAACGTTGAGCGTATATTCCTTAACCGAACTTCCATCTGCTTTGATGTGCAACGCAATTCCCAGGTATCCACGCAAGTCTTGAACCGATTGCTCTTCTGGCTCCGGCATGGGAACGCGCAGGTTTTGACCGATAAAAATAATATTTTCATCCGTCAGTCCGTTAAGCTCGTTTAGTGTAGAGATGCTTGTCCCAAACCTCTGTGCCAATGCGGCGAGCGTATCACCTTCCTGAACGATGTATATTCCAGTGGGCTGACTGGGGCCGCTTGTTTCGAATTGCGGGGTTGGGCTTGGGAAGGGCACAGGTATCCCGCTCAGGTTGAGCTTATGGAAGCCGAGTCCACCGCCGCCACCACCGCCTCCGCTGTTGCTTTCGAAGAATTGGATGTAGTACCAGGAAAGCGAATCCCCTTCGAGCACACCACTAATGCCGACGCTGTTCTCAGGAGTCTGCGAACCGATGGGGAGGTCGGTGGGTGGGTCGATGATGGTATATTGCTGGCCGCTGCCATCATCGCTGGTCACAATGACTTGATCGCCCTGCTGGCTCAGAATGCCAGACACCCAAACTTCATTCACTTTGCGATTCCACGACTCCACATTGAATTTGCGGACCCCATTTTCCACGATGTACTGGCCCGTAATGCCGATGAAACTATTATGCTCCAGGCTTTCCATACCGCTGGTATTTCCGAATAATGGAACACCGTCCATGACGATCAGCGCAGGTTTACCTGCTTCCATCGAGGGATAGATAGTGTTGTATCCATACACTGTCGCAGGCTGATTGTCCGCATAGGTACGGTACCACTCCTTTGGCATGTTGGTTGGCGAGTGGCCGAATTCCACCTTGCCTGTCAGAATGGTATCGTCTAATAATTTATCAAACGCTTCCTGTGCGCTGATGATTCCATACTCACCAAGAGCATTGCTATCGTAATTCATCAGGCTGGCATCGACGACGAGCACCTCTCCATTTTTATCGAGCGTGATGCGCATCATGGGCGCGGTATACGATTCATACTGCATCGGAAGCCCATCGGGAGCCAGCGGCTGAACCACATAGCCGACATAAAATTCAGAAGCAAAGACCTTGAACCGGAAATCGAACCCGTGCGCAATCAGAAATTCGCGGATGATCCTTTCTGCATCCTGATCCGACGGAGCAGGATGTACGTTATGGTTATTTTCCATGTCTGCGGTGTACACAAAGTACTGGTCTGAATGGACCTGCAAAGATTGTTTGCCATCCGTGATCAGGAAGTCGTCTGTGCCGAAGACCAGACCACTCGATCTATATACTTCGCCCTGAATGCCAAAACGATCCGCGAGAGCACGGGCTTGTTCCTGTGTGGCGGGCCGATCCTCTCTGCTCATCAAATATACATGCGCCGTACCGGGTGATTCGGGGAGCGGCTGTTGGATGAACAACTTCCCGCCGCGGAAGTTATAACCGTCTTCCCGGGTCACAGGTGTGGAGTTTTCATCTGGCACGACATCCGGCGCGGGTGTGGGCGTTTGCATATCTGGGTTCACGGGAGTATTGTCCACTGCTGGCTGCGGCGCGGGGATAAGTGACTTGATACTCCAACTTAACACCAACGCCAGCACAACCATTAACGCAACCCATCGTAAAGTTGGAGAGACTTGTGCAAACGTTGCGAACCGTTCTGCCCTGGGTCGATGCGCGCTTCTGAGTCTCTCCTCCAGTTCGGCAGCGAATTGCCCGTTGACCTGAGTCTGTTGGGAGGCCCGATTTAGTTTCTGACTGATGAAATCGTCATCGTGTTCCGTCTTGTCTGTAAATTTGTCATTCATAGTTCCACCTCCAATGCAAGGGAGGTACGCTCGCGCAGATCCTGCAATCCACGCGAGATGAGCATCTTTACCGCAGCTTCACTTTTGTTCACGCACGCGTCCCGCTTCTACATGTGACAGTCCGCCGAAATACGTCAGGATGAGCGCTTCGGCTCGTTCAACAGAAATCTGCCGCAGCGCGCGGGAAACGGATTCCAATTGCAGTCGTTGATGCGCTGCCTTATCGGTTGGCAGGACCGGGCTTGGATAGTGGAGCGCCGCGTCCAGTGGGACCTCAGGCTTGCTGCCGCGGAAGAACATCAGTCTCTTCCTGGAAGCGATTCCCATGATCCACGCGGCGAAGGAACCGGTGCCGCGAAACGAGCGGATGCCCTCCAGCGCGGCCATAAATGTCTGGGACGTCAGATCTTCGGCATCTTTGGCATTGCCCACATGTGCAATATGATAACGATAGACGTGCGTTACATTGCGGCGATAGAGCTCGGCGAATGCATTCACATCGGTGATAGCCAGCCGTGCCAGATGGACGTCGTCCTGTTCATTCATGGATGTAGTCATAAGTGTGGTCATGGACCTCCTGTTGTACGTTAATATGTTGCAGGAGGTTGAGAAAAGGTAACAGGGAAAACGTTCTGATGGTTGAGTAGGCATGTTTTTCGCCGTATCGAAACCATCCTTGTCAGAGAAGCATTACATGGAATGGGGGTTTCGATACGGCATTCCTGGCGTTCACGGTTACTCAACCACCGTAGATTTTTGTCATTCAGGATAAATACCCCATCCGAGTTCGTTCAATCGGGATTTGTCAAATTGATCAGGTGGGACGTCGATCAAAATTGTATTTCCCTCTGCGAGCAGTTCGTTGGTCTCTGCATCGTAGATCCCGGCCCAGGCTTCCGCCGAACGTGCTTTTGATTTGACTGCCCTGCCGATGATTTTCAACTGCCTTCCAATGGGAACGTTCCTGCGATACTTCACTTGGAGCTTTGCGGTGAACATAAAGCGGGGATTCATCGGATCAGCGCCCATTAATGCGCGCCCTGAGATCTCGTCAATGATCGCGCCGACAATGCCTCCGTGCAATACACCGGG
>JANMSY010000415.1:0-2574 GCA_031389865.1 Anaerolineales bacterium
TCCCCGGCCAGCCCCTCGCTGAGAGCACGCAGAACTGTAATACGCGATCCCTTGATCACGGGCACGAGCCCGGCAATAAGTGGAACCAGGAGACCCACCAGAATCTGGATCAGCAGTGCGCTTGGGACGATGCGGTAGCCCAGCAGGTTGAAATTCATCTCATTTGCGATAAAAAGGGCAAGTCCATACGCTCCCTGCCCACCCAGTGGAATGGCAATCATCAATGCCAGGATTCCAAAGGCCATGATAAGGGTCAGATACATGTAGAGGACCTGCCGTCGTTGTCCGCCGACAAGCTTGATAACGCCAATATGCCTCAGATGTTGATTGAGTAATGCGTTGAGGGTATTCGCGATCAATGAACTCGAGAGGAACACGATCAGGATCCCCAACGCCATCAAAATCCCAAGAATCGCATTGACCGGATCTGCCAGCGGATGCCTGGACGTCTCGGCAAAACGTGAGCGGATCACAGTGTTCCCGTTCTTCTCCAGCTTATCCTTCAACTGGGCTCCCACCTCACGAACGTGGAAGATGTCATCGCCCCCCTCCGTGGTGATCACCAGGGCACGGTTATACAGGTTCGGCTGTCCAAGATATGGCAGGGTATCCATCGTCACGTAGCCATAGGGCGAAGCAAGAAAATCGCCGGCGCCTGCGGCAGTATCCTGAACGATGCCCACGACCGGCAGGGTTTTGATCGAACCATCCGGGAGTTGAAGCTCAAGGAGGTCCCCTACGCTCGCATTAATATGATCAAGCGCACCCTGCTCCAATAGGACCTCACGTTTATTCGGCATTGCCTGCCCCTCAACAGGAGCCAGCAAATTGATCGCATTCTCTTCAAAGTCCTGGAACGCAATCATATCGAGCGTTGTCCACTGTGCAGTGCCTAGCACGCGCACACGCGTATTGAAGACACGCCGTCCTTCCACATCCTGCACATATCGCTCGTTATGAATGGAGGCAAGAAGATCTTCGTCGAAGTTGGTCATACGCAGTTCGATGTTGGCAGGCTTGTTGGCAGCATAGGACGCGCTCATATCATTCGAAATGATCTGGTATGCACCCATGATCACACCAATGGAAAGCACACCCACAGCAATCGACAATACGACCAGCAGCGTGCGTCCCTTATTGTCTATCAGGTCATGAAATACTTTTCGCCAGCGTGGTTTCATAATAGTTTCTATTTTTTATTGCGAAATAGTCTTCCAAGGAACCGGGAGATTTTCCTGCTATCGGCGGCGCGGTGCGCGTCCAACCGTTGTTGGACGATCTTTCCAAGTGCATCTGCCGTGATCGGGGATTGTTCGATCACCCGCAGGAAATCATCGCGCGTCAATACCAGCAGTTCTACGGGCTCGTTCGGGCCGGCGCGTACATTGGCGATTGACCTGCCGCCGCGCATCAATTCGATCTCGCCAAAGAATTCGCCAGGCTTTAAGTGAGAGATCACGGTTTCCTTGTTCCTGCCATCCTGCAAAACCACTTCCACTTCGCCACTGCGGATCATGAAGAAATTTTCAACATGAGTATTACGCGGGATGATGGTGTCGTTCGCAGGATATATTCGCCTTTCAACGAGCCTTGTGAACTCCATCATATGGCGATGCCGCAGCCACGGCAGGGATCGCGCCACTGTCTCATCGATCAACTCGCCATCAGCAATGATGATATTGCGCGTCGTGCGTGATGTCAGTGAAGGATCATGCGTCACCATGACAACTGTCTTACCGCGGCGTGCCAGCTCTTCGAACAGGTCAATGATCGTGTTGGCTGACTTTGTATCGAGGTTACCTGTTGGCTCATCGGCAACCAGCAGTGGAGGATCACATGCCAGGGCACGCGCGATCGCTGCAAGTTGTTGTTGTCCGGTCGACACCAGCACCGGTAATTTATTTGCAAACCTTTCCATGCCCACCATCTTGAGCATTTCCAGGGCTCGCGCAGGACGTTCGTCAAAATCATACATTTCGGCAAAATCCATGGAAAGCATGACGTTCTCGAGCAGGGTCAACATCGGCAATAATTGAAAGAATTGGAAAACAATGCCCAGATTTCGCCCGCGCCACAGGGAACGCTGACTCTCCGTCACGCCGCTGTAAATATCGGTGCCACCGATGACCACGCGTCCTTTTGTAGGATGGTCGATTCCTGTGATCATATTCAATAGGGTGGATTTGCCGCTGCCCGATTTGCCCACGATCGAAACAAATTCGCCGCGGTCAATGGTCAGGTCAATCCCTTTGAGCACGGTGAATTCACCTGCCGCGTTCTTGAAGGTTTTCACTACACCGTGCATATCGATCATCGCTTCGGGCGCTGACATGGCATGCTGAACGGATACAGGCTGGGGCCGGCGGGCAGAGTGTCTCATTGTCATTATTTTTGCCTCCCTTTCGAACCGCTGACTGCTCCCAGCATGAGGTCCAATTCCCCATCCACAATCCCAAGCGTACGCGTGAAGCGCGGCCTAAGCGACTCGTCATGCGTCACCATCACAATGGTTTTGCCTTGCGCGCTGACAAGCTGCTCGAAGACTTCAAAAATATGATCGGCCGTGACCGAATC
>JANMSY010000425.1:0-4259 GCA_031389865.1 Anaerolineales bacterium
GAGATTGAAGCCATGTATCTGCCGCATAAAGAGCCGCTTGTGTTTTTCCCGAACCAGTAGGCGACTCAAGAATAAGAAGCGCAGGCGGGGATATCTTTACAACTTCTTCAACAACATTCTCTTGTATAGAATTCATCTCAAATGGGAACATCTCTTTGAAGGTCAAAGTTTTGCCATCTGCCTGCCAACCAAACCAGCCTAATTGACTCAATGCAGATTCGGCTGCTTTTGCAGAACGGGCAATATATCCATCTAATCCATCGAGCGGCAGATTGGTATTCTTTTCATAAAGAAAGTGTTCGGTCATCGAACCAATCCAATCTGCGACGCTGGTAAAGCCAGAAAATAAGGTTAATATCACATTTAGTTCTTCCTGATCTTGCGGAAGTGAAAATTCCAACGACGGATTGAAAACTTCGATCATGGCTTGCACAAGTTCCTGTCGCGCTGTGTCCCAACTTGGATCATTGTTGCCTTTATCAGTAAGTGTCAATGCTCCAGGCATCATTTGATTTGGTGTGGGCCAGGAGCCGTGATGTCCACCAAGAGCCTTCGCTATCATTTTTGCGTCGTTAAAAGAAACTTTTAGCATTTTTGGAAGCAATGAAGTTAATGTCCAGGTTGACACAACTCCATGGGGGGATGATTGGGGCGGTTTGGATGTTGGCAGCCAAAAACCAGCCTTACTTAATTCGGCAATCATCGGTTGATATTTAATTTGAAATGTGGGAGAAGCCTTTCCCAGATCATGCAGGCTGATAAGAAAAGCCAAAGTTCGTCCTGCTGTTTCCTCATCACAATTGAGCCATTCGCAAAATTTTCGTTTTGTCTCTGCATCAATGGCTTTATTCCACATTCCCAAAGCCACTTGTCCAACATCAATCAAGTGATAAACAAGGCGGTGTATTTTGCCCGAATCTTTTTTGTCCGCTTTTGCCCAAAGAAAGGAATATGCGTTCATTTTTGTTGTCATAACTTTATATTGGTTTGCCAGATCACGAACATGTTGAATTACTTCTGCGCGAAGTTTTTCTGGCTCCAACACTTCCACATCCGCGCCCCACGAGCGAATCCATGGGATAAGATCGAGTGTGTCTGCGACTTGGACTTCCCAGAGAAGTGCATCAACGTTATCAGGGTCAATTTGGGTTTTCTGGGATGGATGCCAGCGTGTTTCGAGCACGCGCGCTTTGGCTGTGTCAGATCGAAAGCGTAACACGACGCGAATCGTCTCGTCGCCCATCATGATGTTCCAGGCATTATGCAGAATCTCAAGACCAGGAAAATCAGGCGGAATGGAATAATCATCCTTGGTCAGGCGGATGGATTCGATCCGCTCCAATTTGTATGCGCGCAAAGCATTTGGCGATGAGCTATGTCCGATCAGATAAGTGGTGAAACCAATGGGAGATGGTTCAAGAAGATAGGTTGAAAAGGTGGTTGGAAATGAATTCTTTGCGCCTAACGGACGATATACAATTTCCACTTTCTTTCGATAGATATATCCCCGCATCACATCGCGAAAAATGGGCTGGTAGTTTTCCTGTATTGGGCGTTGTGCCAGTTCACGCGCGGCTTGTTCGATTTCACTGCCCACACCCGCATCTGCCTTGAGTACGCTTGCCAGTTTTAGCAGGGCGGTTTCAGCAGGTTCATTGCGCTTGTCCTGTTGTTTGACCAGCAGGCGCGCTCCCAAATATAATGTAACGGCTTCTTCGGGGGAAAGGTCAAACGGGCGCAGGCGAGACTCTTTGAGAACCAGCGGATACCAATACAAGCCATCTTTGAACGCCTTACCGCGATCTTCCAGTTCCCGCAAATAATTATTTACCGTGCGCCGTTCCAGGTTGACCTCATCTGAAATCTCGCTTTCTGTTATGCCGCGCGCGTTACGCGTCAGCAAAAGGTAGATTCGCTCCAATCTATTACGCTTGTCTTCATCATCAATTCGCGGCATGGAATGTTTCCTTTACTTTATTCTAGTGTCCAGTTGGAAAATTACAAAGGTCTATTTGGTAGATTATTTTGAAAACCACGAACGACCTTCCTGGTGGGCCTTCTCTTCTTTCTTTAGCTGGCGCAGGTAATTATTAACCGTGCGCCTTTGCCAGCCCAGTTCCTCGGCAATTTCAGACTCTCGAACACCCCAACGTAACCGCCTGAGCAAGCGGTATAGCATACTTTCCTTATCTTTGCGTTCGCCTTTCTGTAACCGAGCCATTGTAGAGCCTCCTGAAAGTAGTTTGGTTACTTTCAGGATAACGATGGCTTGGAAATTATTCTTCCAGATTTTGGGATTGTGTTATCGGGTTTTCCTCCAAAGTTTTACTCGCCAGATTTCCCATTACATATAGAATAGCATAATACTCTCATGGAATTCTATAACATTTTCGTTGTTTGTTTTTGTGAAACGGCCACAAGCGAAGCAGTCCTGTGGATAGTCCACCTTTTTCATCTTCGCTGACCAATAAGCCCTTATCCTGCAATACGGGTAACGAACGTGTTGCTTCACTGCGATCAGCCCCGCCTTTTTCCCTGGATGCTGCTCTATTTTTCGACAAGCGAAGCAGTCCTGGGGATAGATTTTCTCAACGCGTTTATCGTTTGCTGGTCGTGCCATTGTACACCTCTGTGTTGTGGATTTCCCCCACTATACGAGAGGCATGTTGCAAGTACGGTAACAGGATGAAAACGCAGGCCATATACAGGCCAGCTATGGTAAAATTCAAACCGCTGGCCGTTAGGATGCCCCCCTCATCCTGGCGGCCAGTATTGCGTTTGCAGGCTTTTTCCCAAAACCTCACTGAGGATTAAGCGAATCATCGGTCAATCCTCAGTGAGGTTTCAACCAATCGACGCCGATGATTTGGCGAAGCGAGCTTTAGCCTGATAAGCCGATGACAAGCCATACGGATGTAAGGGAATTGAAAGCGCTTTTGACAAAGACGATCTAATAACATTCTCAGAAAACAAAACATCCCGCAGGGCTAGAGCCTGCGGGATGTTTTAATATTAAGATTATGTCACTCTGAGGGAGCGTTCTCCGCGACCGAAGAGTCTCGTACTTTCGGGAGGGGAGATCCTTCGCTACACCTGCACTGGCGGGCGGTGCCAGGGAACGCAGTGCGGCGCAGTGTCGCTCAGGATTGACATGAAAGTGCTACCTCTTCGTCCACGCGATCATTGGGTCGACTCTTTTTGAGAGGCGGTAGGCAGCATCTTTCAAACCAAAGCGCGGCCAGAAACGGGAGGCCAGCAAATTGGGGCTGATCCAATCGGTATAACAAATTTCAAATCCGTCCTGGCGTGCCTGGGCCAATCCATGCTAGGTGAGGGCAGTGCTGATCCCACGTCCGCGCACTTCTGGTTTTGTGGCCGCCACAGTAAACGTTGTTGTGCGTGCAGATACAAGCATTTCCATATCACCTTCTTCCTCAATGTGAAACGCGATGGTGCCAAGCGCTACCTCTTTATCAAGGGCCATCCACACGGTCCAATCTTTTTCATCAGCCAGTTCAGCCCAGCCTTCGCGGATTTCCTCCCAATCTTCGGGGATGGTGGGGTGCCAGTAAGGGGCATTTGCCAGTGACGTCATAATAATATGCGAGAGACTGCCAAGATGATCGTTATCGCCTTTGCCTGCGCGCCGAATGGTTACACCTGCTGGTACTTCAATTTCAGGAACGACCATCGTGCGCAGATCCATTAAAGCATCCACGCGCTCCTTGCCAAATCCAATTGCAAACAATGCATCGATCACATGCGCATCCGCCGCCGAGATATACAAGCCATGGCTAAAGATGCCTTTCTTCACCCAGTCATCGCCAAGCAACGCATATAAGTCTTGAATGGTCATAATGCTTTCACCTTCAGCCAAAGCGTACCCAGGCAAATAAACATATCCGCAGCGCGCCCACGGTTGGAGCACAAAATGACTTAGCAAATAAGCGGTCATCTTTCCATCACGAAAAGCCGCATACCCGTTCTTGAATTTCTTTTGCCATAAGGCTTCCACGGCTTTAGTTGCCACTGCAGCGTCTTCAAAGCGCGCTGGCAGTAAAGGCAAACTTGCGCGATTGCGTTTGTGCCGTTGGGCTAATAGGCTTCCCGCTTCGGGAATCATTTCTTTGGTAAAACTTTTATATTCCGTTTTCATTTTATTTCCCATCGTAGTTATGTCGTTGCGAGGAGGATGCTCTCCCGACGAAGCAATCTCCAACAATGAGGAGATTGCTTCGGGCAAAAGCAAGAACGCCCTC
>JANMSY010000456.1:0-2338 GCA_031389865.1 Anaerolineales bacterium
AAAGTGGTGGCACAATTTGTTGCATACGCAAACAGCCTTTTGGCTGCGCTTCGTGTTGTTAAGCAAGAGAGGCATTGTGATCACCGAAGTGCCTTATCAGGTACATTGAATAGCTTATGGACTCTCATTCTGCCCGCCCGAATCCTGATGAACTTCTCAAACACATACAAGCGGATGAGCAGGCGCGCCAGCGCGGCAAACTGAAAATATTTTTAGGGTATGCCGCTGGCGTGGGAAAGACGTATGCCATGCTCGAAGCTGCGCGCCAGCGAAAAATCGAAGCTGTGGACGTGGTCATCGGATATGTAGAGACCCATAAACGGGCGGAGACTGAAGCGATGGTGGAGGGATTGGAAGTCATCCCGCGCAAAGTCATCGAATACCAGGGTGTAAAGTTAACTGAAATGGATGTGGACGCGGTGCTCGCGCGTCATCCCACCCTGGCGCTGGTGGATGAACTGGCTCATACCAACGCGCCCAATTCGCGGCATCCCAAACGTTATCAGGATGTGGAAGACTTGCTCGCGGTGGGCACCGACGTTTATACGACCTTGAATATTCAGCATCTTGAAAGCCTGAATGATGTGGTCGCACAGATCACGGGGGTGCTCGTGCGCGAAACAATCCCCGATAGTGTCCTTGATGGGGCAGGCGAGATCGAACTGATCGATCTACCGCCAGACGAATTGCTCAACCGTTTGCAGGAGGGCAAAGTTTACATCCCCGAACAGGCGGCGCGTGCCATAAAGGATTTTTTCCGTAAAGGGAATCTGACTGCCCTGCGTGAGATGACCATGCGCCGCGCAGCCGACCGCGTGGATGAGCAGATGCGCGCCTACATGCAGATCCGCTCCATTCGCGGGCCCTGGCCTGCCGCGGAAAGACTTTTAGTTTGCATTAGCCCGAGCCCTCTCAGCGAACACCTCATTCGTTCCACTCGCCGTCTGGCAGATGAATTGAGTGCAGAATGGATGGCCGTCTATATTGAGACGCCTCAACTCGCCGCCATGGCACCGGAAAAACGCGACCGTGTGGCAGGCATCCTGCGTCTGGCAGAAGATCTTGGCGCGCGTTCTTATGTACTGCCATCGGCTGGTTCAGTGCCCGCCTCTTCGGAAGCGATCATGGACTTTGCCCATAAAAACAACATCACGAAAATTATTGTGGGTAAACCTTTGCGTCCACACTGGCAGGAATTTCTGCGCGGTTCCATGGTGGAGGAACTTATTCATAAAAGTGGCGACATTGATATTTACGTGGTCACCAGCTCCGACCGCCCCACTCTCCCACCAGAAGAAAATCCATGGAGATTGCACAGTCCTCTTCCTCGATATTTATGGAGTCTGTTGCTTGTGGCGGGGGCAACCGGGCTGGGCCTCTTAATTGGTGGGCGTCTTGAGGCAACGAACCTGGTCATGGTTTATTTGCTGACCGTTGTG
The DNA here is from genome assembly GCA_031389865.1 of Anaerolineales bacterium. Classification (GTDB taxonomy): domain Bacteria; phylum Chloroflexota; class Anaerolineae; order Anaerolineales; family Villigracilaceae; genus Defluviilinea. The sequence continues at coordinate 1,440 of JANMSY010000456.1, forward strand.
ATCGCGGCTGTGTATCTTGGGCGCGGGCCCGCCATCCTTGCCTCTTTCCTGGGCGTGCTGGCGTTTGACTTCTTCTTTGTTGTCCCATATTTGTCTTTCGCCGTTTCTGACACACAATACATTATTACATTTATCGCATTGTTTCTGGTTGGCATGGTCATCAGTCAGCTGACCGTGCGCGCCCGGGAGCAGGCGGACGCCGCACAGCAACGCGAAACTGAAACTGCTGAACTATATGACCTCAGTCGCGATTTAGCAGCGGCTGCCGACATCGACACCATCCTGAGAGTCCTTACCAGGCATGTGGAAAAAACCTTTGGTCGGGATATTGCGGTTTTACTTCCAGAAAATGACCGACTCGTTGTGCGCGTGGCCAGTGCAGATCTGGAACTTGGCGAAGACGAGATGGCAGTCGCCGATTGGGTCTATCGGCGCGGCGAACCAGCGGGCCGCCATACCAACACCCTGCCTGCCGCCCAACTGCGCTATTTGCCTCTCAAAACCACGCGTGGCATCGCGGGTGTCCTTGGTGTGCATGGACCCGGCTCTTCAGATCGTCATCTCACCTCACAGCAGAGACGCTTGATGGACGCGTTCACGAGTCAATCTGCGCTCGCCATTGAGCGCGTCCAATTTGCCGAACAGGCCCGTCAAGCACAATTGCTTCAGGCAACTGAGAAATTGCAAACCGCCCTGCTCAATTCCATCTCTCACGATTTGCGCACACCTCTCGTGTCCATTACCGGCGCGCTCACCAGCCTGGATGAGCAATCTGAAACGCTGAATGATGAATATCGTCATAACCTTGTCGTCACTGCCCGCGAAGAAGCCGACCGCTTGAACCGCCTCGTTGGCAATCTTCTTTCCATGACGCGCATCGAGAGCGGCGCCATCAAGCT
>JANMSY010000509.1:0-10881 GCA_031389865.1 Anaerolineales bacterium
TTGCTGAAGTCGGCCAGCGTGTCGTCCTGGTCCACGCGGCAGGTGGGTGCGCCTCCGCCGCCGGGCAGCCCATCGAAGTCGGCCAGCGCACTGACCGAGAGAACGTTGTCGAAGCCGCCAGGGCTGTAGTTGTTGGCATCAGCGTCCTCATTGCCCGCCGCAACTGCAAAGGCTACACCCGCGTTGACCGCGCCCTGGATGGCATCATACTCTGCCTGGCTAAAGCCGGCGCCGCCCAGGCTCATGTTGGCAACCTCGATGGTAGACGCATGAGCAGTAACCCAATCAATGCCGGCGATGATCTGGGAGCTGTAGCCGCTGCCCGATGAGCTCAGCACTTTGACTGCCCAGATGCGCGCCCCGGGTGCGACACCCACCACGCCGATCCCATTATCCAGCGCGCCAATGGTGCCAGCCACGTGCGTGCCGTGGAAGTGATCATCGTCACCGCCGGTATTACAGGTGGCCCAAAAGATAAATGGGGCGCTGCAAGTCACGCCTCCGACTACGTTCAAGTCCGGGTGCTGGAAGTCCACTCCCGTATCAATGACGGCTACATCGACGTCCACCCGGTAATCGTCAGTGCCATTGATGGCGATTTCCGGGTTGGTATCTGCAAAGATACGTTGGATACCCGTGGGCATGGATTGGACGTTGATGCTGCGCTCCATGTCCTGCACTACGTACGCCACACGTGGATCGTGTTGCAAAGCTTCAAGTCTCCCGGCAGGCACATGCGCAGACATGCCCTTCAGAGCGTACTGGTAGACGAACCCGGGTTGGAGGCCATAAGCATTCGCTACGCCCCGCGCCTCTGCTGTTGGATCCACCGTGTCTTTGAACACGATGATGTACGGCGCGTTTTCCGGGCCCGCTGCTGCAGTGACCATGCCTGGCATCAGTAGGCTAAGCAGTATGGCGGCGAAAGTACTCACCGACAGCAGAAGACGGCTGAAACGTTTCTGATGATGTTGGATGACTGTTTTCATGGCTTGCTCCTGTTGATTGAATGGTTCAGAACTTGATTCTTTTTGGTGAACGGCGTTTATGAGGTCGGTTATGTTCAGCACCTCCTTCTTTCTCCGCGTCTCTCCTTGATGTACAAAGACATGACGGTCTCGTTGGGCAACAGTTACTTTTGGAGCAGCACAGGACCCGCCCGCCAACGAGGCCGTTCTCCCCCAAAACCGCGCATACCCATACACCCACTCTGCCAGCGGAACATTGCTGGAAGGATTATGTGACCCGCTGGGGGCCGGTCCGAATGAGTATCATGGCTCAACGCGTTCATTTCCGTGCCTCGATGAAATCCTCTCAGCAATTACAAAAATGAAACGAATACCATTCCCAGATGGCTACTTTCATTTTACTGCTTTGTTACATCCTGAACAATATATTTTCATTACGTATACATTAGGAGAATTTCACAGATGTTTTGCTGCTTGCAGGCGAAAACCTGGTTGTGTTTTGAGGAGTCTCTCGGCTTATTCATATGATGCCCACGGTCACAAATTGCGCTTTCCCACCTTTGAAAAAGCGCAATTTGTGACCGCCCTGGGTATAGAAAGAGAGATTAACTTCCTACCAGACTATCCTAATCGGACTCGCGGGACATAAATCTGGTATACGGGTTTGAGTTTCGCTACAGGAGATATATACCGCGTAGCATCGTCTGATACGACATCAGGGATCACCACAGCGTTCATAGGGTGCCTTCCTACCTATTACTTTTGGAAACAGGGATTTTCATGAGTTATTTTATGAGACTCTATAGCTCAGTTAATAAATTTCTGGAGAGGGTAATTTACGGCAAGATTGCCTGTGCTGTATATAGGTCTAGCAAAGTTTTCCCTCCTATTTGTGGAAATGTGTACTTCATAAATTGCACAGGGCATCCTGTTGCCACTTTGTCAGCAAGTGCATGCGTTTTCAAAATTCAAGCACTTCCTCATTTGATTTGATTACTGATTCATTTTCTTAACACAACCTGAAGCCTCGGTCCTATCATTTCTTGCATCTTATTCCAACAATTTGCCTAAATCCTCAGCTGGAATGGGACGACTGAATAGGAATCCTTGTACCTGGTCGCACATTTGTGTTCGCAGAAATTGGAGTTGTTCTGCCTTTTCGACACCTTCCCCGACCACTTCGAGGCCGAGAGAGCGTGCCATGCCAATAATTGCTTTGAGGAGTGCCTCATTCTTCGGGTTCTGTTGTATATCCTGAATAAAGGATTGGTCTACTTTCAAAACCCGCAGCGGAAATTGCTTCAGATAGTTCAGAGAGGAATATCCGGTTCCAAAATCATCGAGTGAGGTGTACACACCCATGGCATCCAGTTCCTTCATGATCTTGATTGTATATTCCATATTCTGCACCGCAACACTCTCTGTGATCTCCAGGCGCAAGCCGTCGCTGGGCAGGCCCGTCTCTTTCAGAATTTCTGAGATCATTTCGACCAGATCTTTATTCCAAAACTGGCGTGCTGAAATGTTCACAGAGACCCAAAACGTCGAGTAGGCGGTATCTCGCCAGACTTTTGCCTGCTGGCAGGCTGTCCTCAGAACATATTCTCCAATGGGTACGATTAGCCCTGTATCTTCAGCCACCTGGATGAATTCACCGGGAGCAAGAATACCCCTTTGCGGATGCCTCCATCGAAGAAGCGCCTCGGCACCGACGGGCTTCCCGCTGGTGATCGAGATGATCGGCTGATAATAGATGAGCCATTCCTTCCGAGCCACTGCGTGTTTAAGTTCGCCTTCGGTGTGCAGTAGCTCTACCGCGCTGGAATGCATCGTATCATCGAAAAACTGATATTGGTTTCCGCCCAACCGTTTGGCGTGATACATTGCCAGATCTGCATCTCGCAATAGATCCTCGGCGGCCGTGTAATTGTTATTGAACATGACGATCCCAATGCTGGCAGTTGGGGAGCGCTCCACCACGCCCAATAATGTCGTGGTGATCAACTGTGCCCGGATCCTCTCTGCCACGCCGCTTATATCAGCACTCGTATTGACCACATCGAGCAGGACAGCAAATTCGTCGCCACTTAATCGCGAGACGGTATCCTGCGGGCGCAGACATTGTTGCAAACGCCATCCTGTTGTGACCAGCAGTTGATCTCCAAATGCGTGCCCGAGACTGTCATTCACAACCTTGAAGCGGTCCAGATCGATGAACATGACCGCGAAAATGTCACCTGGATCACGCTTTGTCCGCTCCAGCCGATTTTGCAAACGATCCAGAAAGAGAATACGATTGGGCAATCCCGTCAGCGGATCGTGGACAGCATCATGAGCCAGGCGTTCTTCCGCCAGTTTGCGAGCCGTAATATCCGACTGCGAACCGGACAGGCGGTATGCGCTTCCTTGGGAATCGCGCAACGCCACGCCACGGTTGAGTACCCATAAGTATGCACCATTCGCATGTTGTATTCGATATTCGCCTTGAAACCGGGGAGCTGAACCGCGCAGATGTGTGGCAAGATGTGCCTCGACTTGTTTTCGGTCATCAGGATGTATACGCCCAAACCACTCATTGGGCTTGGCCCCAATTTCGTTCTCACCATACCCAAGCATCTCCTTCCAACGTTCTGAAAAATAGATCTCGTTCGTCTTCAGATTCCAATCCCAAATGCCGTCGTTCGCGGCCCGAATCGCCAACGCGTAGCGCTCTTCGCTTTCACGTAATTTGCGTATCATCTGATGTTTATCGAGCGCCATTGTAATTGTAGATTTCAACGCATGTATTTCAAAAGGTTTGACCAGCAGGCCATATGCCTGGGCAAGCATAGCGGCCTCGAGCATAATGGCATCGGTGTGGGCACTGATATAAATCACGGGTATATCGAAACCAGCGTGAATTTGCTTTCCCATATCCACACCATTGATTTGTCCCCTTAGTCCAAGCTCCATTAATACGAGATCTGGAAGTAATTCTTTCACCATTTGAAGGGTGGCTTCACTTCGATCGGCCCGCCCAATAACCAAATATCCCAGCCTTTCCAGATTGGCGGTGATCTCGCGTGTTACCGCTTCGTCATCTTCTGCTATAAAAATTCTGGCCTCAGGCATGGTGTTATGGTCCGCCGCGTTCACTGTGATCCCGGGGGGCGATCCGACTGCTAATTTTATCTTCCATCACATCTCCCTCATATATGCAGACCATATTGAATTGTTTCTATAGCAAAATTTTGATTACCTTACACATTGGCGTTTAGAGAGATAGGAAGGACGACGGGCTTCAATTTAAGATTGGATAAGCGTGCCTGGAAGTTTGGCAAGAAAAGGAGACCGGTCGCCAGGAAGCGTGTTAGCCAGCGCAAGCCGAGTTGGAACAAACTCTTATGTGATTGAGATGATCCGCGCTCTACTCAATTTCGCTGTTGACTGTCCAAGCACCCTCTGGATGTGTGCGCAAGCGACCAAATAAGGGTCCCTAAATGATTACCGATCAGATATTAATATTATATAAATTTTATCTTAATAGTCAAGTTTTTTAAGCCACAGCAGGGAACAGGTTACAGGTTATAGGATAGGCATTCTGCAAAAAGGCGATTGTTGGTATCATAAACCTCTCACACAATTTCCTGCCCTGTCAAAAACGATGGGGCATTTTCATCTTAACAGAGATCCTAATCAAGTTCGTCCTCGCAGGGAGGATGTTAGTCTTGTGCTCCAGGTTGTCGTGATTGCACAGGTTATCTCACTCACTTTTCATTGGCGCAACAAAAGGACTTCCAAAGCGCTTACCTAGATACCGCCCAGAAAATCGTAGCTGACTTTCTTTTGTACCGCTGTGATCTGGGTAAAAGCTTGTTTCAACAATTCCCGTTGCATGTAGCCGAGTTTGCCGTGGTGGATACTGTTTTGGGGACCCGGCCCAGACTGGATGCCTGCAATCTGATTTTGCAGCCGCAATTGCATCAGAAAGTCGTAGGCGGTGATAATTTCATCCAGACTGGAAGAAAGGATTACGTTTCTTTCGGCTAATGATTCGAGTCGCTTCAGGGTGTGTGTCTGGTTGACCTGGTGGCGGAGCGCATACAACCGTGCAAAACTAACTATCGGCATCATGGCATCTTTTAGATTGATCTCCCCGGCGTGTTCTGTGGCGCCGCTTAAGTAGATGTTACCAGGCAGGCGAAAGGGTGGTTTGAACATCAACGCATTTTGTGCGAGATGATGGATGAACGCCGGTTTATCCAACAGAGCGGTGTGAATATGTCGTCGTAATTCACGGGATAGGTCAGTGTCTCCATACACGGTGCGGAAATCGAAGAAAATGCTGAGGTCAATAATCTCCTGCTCCTCCGATTTTTGCACCCATTCGTCAAAGCCGGAGAGCCAGTCGGCCAGAGATCGGCACCAGCGCGGATTGCTCGCCATCACCCCGCCGCGACAGTATGGGTATCCAGCCTGATTTAAACCATCGCACACTTGTTGCCCAAGGCGTAGGAAATATTCGCCTGCTTCCTTTGGGTCGGTATCCTCAGGAGGAACGAAGATAATGCCATTGTCCTGGTCGGTGACGAGGGTTTGCTCCTGACGTCCCTGACTGCCCATGGCAATGAAGGTGAACGGTGCAGGGGGAGGCCCCATGTCATCTACGGCAAGTTGGATCAATCGTTCGGTGGCTGCATCGCAGACGGAAGTCAGCATATGGGTGACATGACGCGGGCGAGCGCTGCTGTCTATCAGGGTTTTGACCAGCAATGGTGTGCGCTCACAACAGCGTGTCACCACATCGGACGATTTAGCGCGGCTGATTTCACGGGAAAGCACAATGGGTCCATAGCGCTGGAACTGAATCAACGCTTTGTTGTCAATTACGCTAACGATTTGACCGTTGCGATCTTCAACTGCCAGATGGAGTACACCTTTTTCCTCCATGCGCATGAGAGCCTCGTAGATCAGGGCGTTTTCGGAAATTTTGATCAGTGGTGCACTCATGACGGTGTGAATCGGGTCACTCAGCCTGGCGTTTTCAGCCAGAACGCGGGCACGCAGATCATGGTCAGTGACAATACCGATGATGGCTGAGGTTTCGCTAGCGACTAATGCAGCGGTCACATTGCGTGCCGTCATCAGACGGGCAAGGTGTCCAATCTGGGTGTCCATCCTGCAAATGACAACATCCCGCCCCAGGCTTGTGATTGGTTCATGCAAAAACAGGAGCGAGGTCTGCAGTTTATCGATCAACGCTTCGCGCTCTGCCTCCTGCCTGCGGATGGTCGTGATATCCTCCAGCAGACCGTCAATGTAGGCGGGACGGTGATGTTCATCGTGAATGAGTCGCGCCGATAGGGAAATAAAATAAACGGCAGCATCCCTGGTCTCGATGTGTAGAATATGGTTTTCGATTTTCCCATCTGCAAGCAGGTCCTGGAAGACCTGCTCATATTCGGCGGGGTCCGAAATAAAGTCCGCCAGGGCAGGCTGAGAGGCTTCGGAAACCGAAAGATGCTGGAGAAGGGCGCGTCCGGTCGGGTTGATCTCGAGGAAGATACCGCGCCGCGCGTGCACGGAAGATGCCAACGGGCGCAGATTGCGCTGCCGATGCCAACTCACTGTTATGTGGAACGGGATGCTGCCGCGAGATGTCTTTGGCGAGCAGGATAAAGCCGTGCTGCCCGGCAAACAGGATGGGGTTAAGAGTCAGAATACACTCCACAAGACTACCGTCGCGCCGCATCAGACAGCCTTCCAGTGCCTCACCCATCGACGTTTGCTCGCCATTCAAATTTTGGAAACGCTCCCAGAGGGCGCTATTACTCGATGCGTGCGGCAGGAAGTCGGCCAGTTCCAGAAACTCCAACTGGCGGTCCGTGTAATCGAGCATACTCAAAAATGTGGGGTTGGCATAGCGGCATCGGTCATCGAGGATGAGCAGGGTACCTTCTGTGGTGGCTTCGATCAGGGTCTGATACCGTTCTGTGGATTCATGCAGGCTATCAACCACCTCCTGGCGTTCCTTTTCAATCCGCAGACTTTGTTGAAGCACAAATACGAGCAGTAAAATAATTGCACCGGAAATTGCCAGCGAGGTGTTGACCAAGCTCTTTTCAATGGATGCAATTTCCAGGTTGACATCGTCTGTGTAAATGCCTGTCCCAATAATCCAGCCCCAGGGCTCGAACCCTTTGACATACGACTCTTTGGGTTCGAGTCGTTGAGGATCATCCTTCCACTGCCAGACGTAATCGATATACCCTTCCCCCTTGCGATTGACCAGATCGGCAAATTCGACAAAGATGGGAACCCCGCGTGGGTCCGTGAAACTGATCAGTTCCTGTCCGTTCAGGTCACTGCGATAGGGGTGCATGATCATGCGCGGCTGCATGTCCTGAATCCAGAAATAATCCTTGCTTTCTGCTCCATAGCGCAACGCCTCAATGCGCGTAATTGCCAGTGCCTGGGCTTCTTCACGCGTGAGCTGTCCGTTTTGCTCGTCGCGTTCATAGGATGCCAGAATGCTCCAGGCTGAATTGGTTAACTCGCGGATCATTTCTCGCTTGCGTTCGAGCAGAGTCTGCTCAAAGGATGGCAGGATGATGCCCCAGATCACGGACAGGAAAAGTGCAATCGCGATCAGCGTGGGGAGAAAGATGCGTAAAACATAGGAACGCCGCTGAAAATGATGTGACCGGGCAAATGAAGAACTGCGCTCAGACTGGGCGATGGCTGTTTTTTGGCGCAGCAAGTTTGCATCCGCTGCAAAATTTGTGCTTGAAAAAAAAGCTTGCCGAAACTGACCCCAATCCGCGCGCGACATTTCAATGCCATAATGACTGGTCGGCACATTGTTGGCGTGCACATCTGTGCCTGCACAAACGAGCAGCCCATGTTTTTTCGCCAATTGACATAAGATCGTCCGTTCGGACTCGGAGAAAGGAGCAAAAATGGCTTCGAGCCCGTCCAGCCCCTTTGACTTCAACTCCCCGACCAGATCGTCCAGTTGTTGCAGGTCTGTTTCAAACAGGAGGGGATGCGCCCAAAAGGCCCGCCCGCCGGCGCGATGGATCAGCGAGATCGCATCCTCAACTTCAAGGCGTCCCTGTGGAGCGGCGCTGATTGCCGCGGCGCCGGTGTCGTTTGTGCGGCTGCTGCCAGCCTTGCGTAATGAATCGGCGATGCTGTGAACTTCCAGACTGCGAATATTGCGTAGAGATACCAGCGTGGCGCTCAGTTCGGGATTCTCGGGATTGAACCCGTAGCCAAGCAGGTGAGCTTCTCTTCCATTGAACTGTGCCGTCAATTCCACTCCGGGCAGGCATGCCACGCCGCGCTTCTTGAGCATCTCCTGAAAACGCGGCAAGCCATCAATGCTGTCGTGGTCGGTCAGCGCGGCATAACGTACCCCCGCCGCTGCCAGGTTGGCTGCCAGCGCCTCAGGCGTTTGTTCCCCATCGCTGAAAATCGAATGGCAGTGGAAATTGACGAGGATGGAATCGTTCATGCGAAATCATAAGGGCGGAATGGCATTGAACCATTCCGCCTTTTGGGTATTAGGCTTTAACGTTCTTTTGGGTCAATAATGAGACCACTACAAGAGTGATAAAACTCAGGGGAATGGAAACAACCCCGGGATTGTTAAGCGGGACGGGTGCATCAAGCGGGTTCATTCCGTAGAGGGTATACAACTCCGGCGAGAGGGCGATCAGTCCCAGCGAAGCGACAATGCCCACGGCGATGGAGGCGGCGATACCGCGCGCTGTGGTCTTCTTCCAGAATAAAAGCATGAGAATGGAGGGCAGGTTGGCCGAAGCTGCTACTGCAAACGCCAGGCCTACGAGGAAGGTAACATTCATTCCCTTGAACAGGATACCGAGCAGGATGGCAATTCCACCGATAACAAAGGCGGAGATCTTTCCGGCGCGCACTTTCTGGCGGTCATCCATTTTGACATTCAGGTAGCGATCCATCAGATCGTGGGCAACTGCACCGGAGGCTGCGACAATCAAACCGCTGACGGTTCCGAGAACAGTGGCGAAAGCAATCGCTGAAATGACCGCAAAAAGAAGTTCGCCGAAGGAACGCGCCAGCAGGGGCGCAGCCATGTTGCTGTCGGCCGGGTTGATGACGCCATTGACCATTGCGCCCAATCCCATGAAGAGCGTCAGGATATAGAAGAAGCCGATGGCAGCAATCGCCACAATGGTGGATTTACGCGCGCTGGCCGGGGTGGGCACCGTGTAATAGCGGATAAGAATATGCGGCAGGGCGGCAGTGCCGAGGAACAGCGCCAGCATCAACGAGAGGAAGTCCAGCCGCTCCAGCCAGGTGCCTTCCACTTTGAACTTCAAGCCGGGGCGCATGATGCGGTCACCGGAGACATTCTGGGCATAATAGATAGTGACTTTTTCGCCCGCATCATCCACAAAACTGGCGGTCTTCCAGGTTTGAACAACGGTATCTTTATCGGTGATGGTTGATAAAAACTCGAAGATGGACAAGCGGCCCGTTTCGATGTCTCTTTCTCCACGAATCTGTTCGAGGTTGCCCACCTGACGCAACTGATTTTCAGCAGAGGCGGGTGCGCCATTGATCCATTTGTCAGTGCCTTTGGTCACTACTGATTGGGTCTCCTTCAAGGTGAGTATGCCTTCTGTTTCAGAGGCATACCACCAGGTTTCCTTACCCTCATGGCTGAGTTTGACAAAGAGCAGTCCGCTCTTGACTTCGGCTTGTTCCAGCACTTCCCAGCCTGCTTCAGAAACCTCGATCTGTTCACCGTTGTTCACTGCCGCCAAATGCGAGTATTCATAAAATTCCACCTCACCGTTTTGGTCAGGCTGGGTGGATAAGCCTCGCATCACTACTGCGCCCACTAACACTGTGGAAAAAACGATCAATAAGGCGCCTTTCAGGAATTGCACATAAGTAGTGGATGCCATGCCTGCGGTGGCAACAATTGTGATGACGATGGCGCCAACCATGAGTACACCCCAGGCGTGAGGGATGCCCAACAACGGTTCCACTAGTACGCCCGCGCCGACCATCTGCGGGATGAGATAGCAAATGGAAACAACCAGGGTGCTGATGGCGGCTGTCAGTTTGATGCCGCGCGAGTTGTAATTGGCATCCACCGCGTCAGTGAAGGTGTACTTGCCAAGCCGTTTAAGTGGTTCAGCCACTACAAACAGCGCCACGATCCAGCCTGCCAGGTATCCGATGGAATACAGAAAGCCATCATAACCGACGGTGGCGATCATTCCACAGATGCCCAGGAAGGAGGCTGCAGAGAGGTAATCTCCTGCGAAAGCGATGCCGTTTACCCCCCAGTGAATCTGACCACCCGCTGCATAATATCCACTGGATGTTTTGGCTTTGCTCCCCAAATAAAGGGAAAGCCCGATGACAAAGACGACAAAGATGATGAAGATGACGATTGCCACAGGATTAAGCCTTCCCTACTTTGGATTTGGACTTGCCCTTCTTTTGTTTATCAGCCTTTGCAAATTCCGCTTCTTTTTTGCGGCACATCGCATCATAGATCAGGGCTTCGATCAGCGCTACAATGATGAGCGCGAAGCCGTAGACGGTTGCCAGGTTTAGCCCTCCAAAAACAATGGTTGCCATTGTTAGAGGACTTAGCAGATTGATTGCGACAAAACTGGCGTAGAAAAGGGAATAAAAAACAAACATCCAGATGCCTAAGCGCATCTTGTAAGGTCCTGCCGGGTCTTTCTCTGCGGGTGTTGCTGGTTTGTGTAGCATCGAAGCTCCTTTTTATCCAATAGGGGGACTAAGTAAAGTACTCGTGAGTTGTGTTTTGAAGGATAAGAGCAGGTCAAGCAATAGCATAGGCACGCTGCTTGGCAAATAAGAAATCGAACACGGAGGTTAAGCTGTCGCCATTTTGGAGCATTTTGTG
>JANMSY010000535.1:0-2541 GCA_031389865.1 Anaerolineales bacterium
GGTGCACACCTGTCCCCGAAGTGAAACGGAGTGGGAGTGCAGGTGAGCAATCTCAAGGCTCAATGCAGCCGCAAATTTGATTGAAAACAGGAGATTGCTTCGCAAAGTGCGCTCGCAACGACATAGACTTGGTGGAAGTTATTAATTCAAAATTCAGTAACGAAGCCCCAGTGTTGGAGCAAGTGCAGTTGTTGGGTTTGGGGCTGAGGGAGCGGATTTCGATAAAGTGGTTCATTGCGTATTACAAATTTTCCCTTAGCCATGCAAGGACATCACCAGGTGTCCCAATTTTTATCCCTGCTCTCTCGACAACTTTTGGGTCGTCAAGAAAATGTTTGTGATCATGCGTTGCAAGGTAATCCACTTTGGCTTTTATTGCGGCAAGCAACACAGGCACATCATCTCGATCTTCAACCAGATATAAATTCGCCTGTATTTCTTCATCCGACGGATCAGGAACGATCTGAAATTTTGAAGTCAAAAGAGAATTACGCAGGGCCTTAATATTTTTCGGTGACTTCCGATTTAACACCTCTTCCGACTCGCGCACCACCCATTCGCTGACCGTCAACAAAATGGTTTCATCTTCACCAAACATGAGCAATGTATGCGCCGCGCCAGTGGCGGACAAAACACCTGCGATGAACGCACTGCTATCCAGAAAAATATTAACTTCGGTCATCGGAAGACTTCTTCACATTCCCATAGTGTTCTTGAAACAATTCTTTTCTCACTTCCCTCAAGGTTTCAAACAACTCTTCGAGTGTGACGCCATCTTCCCGCAATATCTTCTCTGCCTTCGCGGAAATTTTATCCATCTCATAAATTCTGGGCTTTAGCAGAAATGACCCACCACCCAAATCAATGATGGTGAAAACTTCCCCTTCCTGCAATTTATATTTGGAACGCAATTTTGCAGGGAATGTGATCGTTCCCTTACCGCGCATTTGAACTGTAGTCATAATTTTCTCCAGAAATCGGAATTTCCGAATTTCTGGAATTATATCATTCTCGCCTCAAAGCCGCCACCTGGACTCATCCGCCTCAGGGACAATATCCGTATACCCATCGATCAACGCCAGCATCGTCTCGCGCGGACCGAGCTGTCAGTCGTCGCTGGCATAATAGGCATCCTTCATCTCTTCCCGCTGAGCAAGACTATCATCGCGGCGGATCACGTAATACGATTGATAATTGCTGGGTAACTACTCAGCGAGTGGCGTGACAAAATCGGGTAGAAACGGCGTACCAGCAAAAGCGAGCCTCAAAGCGGCAAGCGCCTTGACGCCATTTTTGCGAGCCGTGGAAAGGTAGCCCCGAATGGCGCAGAAATTTTGTGCACCGGCAGTTGAGCGAAAACCGCCAGAGACCTTCTGCTTGACTTTCATCATGCGTAAATCCCGTTCGGCCTGGTTGTTGTCAAATGGCACCTTAAAATTATACATGAAGGCCAGCACCGCCTCTTCGTGGTCTCGCAATCGTAAGAGCAAGTTGCGGGCCGGGCTTTGTTTCAGCCGTCCGCGCTGCCCAGGTTTGCGGCGGTTCTTTTTCGAGGGCGGATTGGCTCGCAAGCCTTTCTGTACCAACTCATCATAGGCTTGAGTGAAGGCGTTGGCTTGCCTGACACTCAATGCCACTTTGGCTTTCTGTTTGACCGCTTCCACTTTTGCTTTGATCTTCAAGAGCAAGTCGATCAAGTCCTGTACCCATTTTTGTGGGTAGCGTTCCAAGAGGAACAGCAGGGTGCGCAAATGATGCGCATTACACAAGGCATGTGCTACTTCATACTGGAAATAGGCAGCCAGGTCATCATGCACGGCACGCCCTTGGAACCGAGGCAAGATATTGATGTCGGTGAGGGCCGCACTGCCTCGCTTGGGGTGCATGGCGTAGTACGTCAAGAGCGGTGTGCTGGCGGTATGCAGCCAGTTCAAAACGCCATTGACCAGCATGCCCGTCTCGTCAAAATGAGCGACCTCTTCCTGTTCCACCCAATGTTCTTTGACGGCCTGGTTGGATTTCTCCACCTTTTGAGCAGCTTCTGCACAGGCCGTCACAATCGTTCCTTCGGACGGGCGATGGTGGTAGAACTCTTCCAACAGGTCACAGGTTCGTTCCAGCGGCAGATGCTGTTCGCTATTCAGATACACCATCTGGGCCTTGATTTCTGGACCATATTGCACGGCTTTGCGGACTTCACGAGGAAAGGCTGCACAGGTCTCTTTTCCACATCGAGGACAGGTCTTGATTTCGGCGCGATGTTCGGTGACTTTCATCTGCACTTTCGGCAAATCGAATACTTGCCGCTTTTCATGTCCCATCGCTTTTCGCCGCTCTAACGATTGATCACAATGCTGACATTCGTGCACACGATGAACTTCGATCCAGTCCGGCTTTTCGACGGCTTTCAGGGTCTCGCCTGGATGCCCTCTCTGCCCTCCGCTTTTGCGCCTAGTTCGTTTGCGCAAACTTTTCGGACGCGGCTTTGCCTGATCGTATCCGTCACTGGACGGCGGCTTCCCGCTGTTGCGGCTGTTCTTG
>JANMSY010000570.1:0-11607 GCA_031389865.1 Anaerolineales bacterium
ACGGGCGCGCATAAGATCAACAACGCGCTGGGGCAGGCACTGCTCGTCAAGCGGATGGCGAAGCAGCGCATCGTGGCCGAGACGGGTGCAGGGCAGCATGGGGTCGCATCTGCAACGGTCGCGGCGTTGTTGGGACTCGAATGTGTTGTGTATATGGGCATCGTGGATATTGCGCGGCAGGAGCCGAATGTGTTCCGCATGAAATTGCTCGGCGCGGAAGTGCGACCCGTCTCGTCGGGTACGCAGACGTTAAAGGATGCCATCAACGAAGCGATCCGCGACTGGGTGACAAACGTACGCGATACGCATTATCTGCTTGGTTCTGCCCTGGGACCTCATCCATATCCGACCATTGTGCGTGAGTTTCAATCGGTGATCGGGACGGAGGCACGCGAACAGATCATGCTGGAAGCGGGACGCCTGCCTGATACGGTGATTGCGTGCGTGGGCGGCGGGTCGAACGCGATTGGGGTTTTCAGTGGATTTGTGAAGGACGAGGGTGTGGAATTGATCGGCGTCGAAGCAGGTGGAAGTGGTATCGCTTCGGGCAAACACGCGGCGCGATTTGGTGACCCGTCGAAGGCGCGTGTGGGAGTCATTCACGGCACGCGCACGTATGTTTTGCAGGATGAAGATGGACAAATCGCAGAGACTCATTCAGTCTCAGCAGGTTTGGATTATGCGGCGGTGGGTCCCGAACATGCGATGATGAGGGACAGTGAGCGGGCTTTCTATACATCTGCAACGGATGAAGAGGCACTGAGCGCCTTCCATACCTTATGTCACACCGAAGGAATCATCCCTGCGCTGGAGTCGTCGCATGCCGTGGCGGAGGTCATCAAGCGTGCACCGACAATGAGCAAAGACCAGGTGATTTTGGTGAATTTGTCGGGAAGAGGGGATAAGGATTTGAATACGGTAATTAAGGAAATGGGCAATTTGTAATTGGTAAATTCGGTGGTCGAGTAGACGGCGTGTTCCTTCACCGTCGTATCGAGACCACCACTAACAGAAATTATTTTGCTTACCTGGTGGTCTCGACATGGGCTTCGCTCTACTCGACCACCAGAGTGTGAATGAACCAGGAATTATTATGAACCGAATCAAAAACGCCTTCAAAAAGAAACCCATCTTCATGCCCTACTTTCCGTTGGGCTACCCTGATTTGGAAACATCCATTGACGTGATCGAAGCGCTGGCGAAGAACGGCGCGGACTTGATCGAAGTGGGCCTGTCCTTCTCCGATCCACTTGCCGATGGACCTGTCATCCAAAAAGCGACACAGGTTGCGTTGGAAAACGGGATTACCGTCAAAAAGTCCCTTGCGGCTGTTGCAGAATTGCGCAGACGCGGCGTGGACATTCCGTTGATCCTGATGGGTTACTACAATCCCATGCTTGCGTATGGGCTGGAGAAATTTGTGCGCGACGCAATGGATGCAGGCGCGGATGGGTTCATCATCCCTGATCTCCCGCCCGAAGAAGCGGATGAATTTGTAGGGGCGATTGGCCAATCGTCCCTGCCGTTAATTCAAATGCTCGCCCCAACATCATCTTCCGAGCGCATGGAAATGATCGCCCGAAATGCCAGGGGATTTATTTATCTTGTCTCGGTGACGGGAATTACTGGAGAACGAAAAGCATTGGCAGAAGGGCTCGCTGATCTGATCGCTCTTGTGCGTGAGCACACGTCCGTGCCCGTGTGCGTGGGATTCGGCATCAGCACACCTGAGCAAGCCAGGCAGGTCGGCGCGCTGGCAGATGGAGTCATTGTCGGTTCGGCATGTGTGAAGACGATTGGGGGGAGTGAAAATCCAGTTGAGGTGGCGAAGCAATTCGCAGCAGAGTTCCGAAGCGCATTGAGCTGAAATGTCAACAGAGTGACTTTGTTGTATACTAACGTCATGAAGAAGGTTCGTGATGCAAATTGATTACATTGTTTGCCCCGACGATATCGAAGAAAAACTTGTCAGGAAACATCAGGTCAATTTGCGTGAGGCGCGTCAGGCGTTGTTGAACAATCCCCGCATCCGCTTTGCGGAAAAAGGGTACACTGAGGGCGAGGATGTATATGCCGCTTTCGGTCGGACCTTTGGCGGCAGGTATCTATCGGTTTTCTTCGTCTTCAAACCTAAAGACAACACGGCGATTATAATTAGCGCACGCGACATGAATAAGAAAGAGCGTAAATCCTATGCCCGCAAATAAAAGTTCCGTTTCAAAAACCAATTCATTTAAAAAAATGGGAGAATTCTGGGACAAGCACGATTTTACCGAATTCGATGATCCAAATGCGCCCGACATTGAGGTTCACGTCACTGTTGCAATTGCTGTTGAGCCTGATTTGCTATCCGATATTGAAGAACTGGCTCATCTACGCGGTATCAACGTGGAAACATTGGTCAATCTATGGTTGAAGGAAAAACTTGTAGAAACAAAGGCGGAATAGTTTCTTTGAGAAAACAGGAACAGGCGCGTCCATGTGACGTGCCTGTTTTGTTTCGGCGGGCTGAAGCCCTGCCTCAGTTCGTGGAAGACGGCTTTTAGCCGACTCGCTCGTCAGCCCGAAGGCGCCGCGTTGAGCCTGTCGAAACGGCTTCCATGTACTGAGCAAGCGGCTTCCCTGGCACCGCCCGCCAGGGCAGGTGTAGCCCTGCGGTGGTTCGGCGTGTGTGAAGACGATTGGGGGGGAGTAAAAAGCCCATAGAGGCGGCGAAAGAGTTTGCTAGAGAGTTTCAACGAGCATTGAGATAAACGGCTCGCTTGGACGCAGACGAACGCTGATTCACACTGAACAATGAATCAGCGTCGCGAAATTAATCTTATTTTTTTAATAGACGCTCTGTTTTCTCAGCAATCTCAATTGTGCCTCCAGGCTCGAAATTGCTTGTGAACCACCCAAGGGATCGTTCCCGGTCTGCTCCTCCTTCATCAGTTAACAAGACTTGCTCGCCAATGACAGCCAAATCCTGAATGACACGTTCGTATCGATAATATGCCAACGCGGACAGATTGATCTCCGTTTTGCCATAGCCTTCATAAAACACGTTTTCTTCCCGCTCGCTCTTCCAAATCTCATCGATCCCACCGCCGATGAACATCAGGTCACGTTCCTTCGGCGCAAGGATTGGGTTGTCCCAATCCACGATGTAAAGGTTTTCCGTAGGGACGGGCAGCCGCCCATCCCTGCCAATGAGGATGTTGCCGCCGTGTATGTCCGTGTGGCACAGGACGAGTTCCAAAGGTTTGGATTGAACTTCTGATGCAAGTTGTTCTGTCCGCTCAATGAGACGAGAAATCTCGTCCCGCTTCGATTTCATGAACTCTGCCAGTTTCACCGCAGTTGCGTCGTCGAAAGTTTTGTTTTCTACCCGCGTCTGCAATAACTTTACGATTTCGCGTCCTTGTGGCGAAAAAGTTTCCTGAGGAATAAGTCGCTTTAATTCTGGTGGGATTTGTGCGGTGTGAATGTCTTTGAGGGCTGCACCCAGACTCCGCCTGTGGTGATCCGACAATTCCATCTCAAAGCCGTTTTTCCCTTCGATGAAGGGATACAGGATCAGCTTGTACTCACCGAAGTCTGCCCAGCCTTGTTTTGATCTGGTTTCACATGGAGCGATAATTTCCTGTATGCCTTGTGACTTGAGAAATAGCGGAACACTCACAGTGATCTCGTCAAATCCCTTTCTCAGTTTCAGAAAGCATGTATTGTGCTCCGTAGTAACGCGATAGACGGCAGTACCCGAATCTGCACCGAGGGGCAGGAAGGTTGAATCAACCACTCGTAGATCGTATTCTTCCCGTAAACAGGAAGTGATTAATTCATTGGGGATGTTGGGTTTTTCGAGCATATGAATACCTCGGTGGTTGAGTAGCGAGCGCTGGGTGCGAGTATATCGAAACCACCAATTTCAAATCAACTTTCTATTTCATTCGCTTTATGGCTGGTGGTTTCGATACGGCGGCGGACGAACGCGCCGCCTACTCAACCACCGATGACATCTTCGCCTTAATCGCCAGCCCTGCAACAACACTGCTGAACGCGCTCGATTGTCTGACCTTCTCTTCCCCAAAAACTCTTGCAAGCATTTCAGTAAACAATGGAATACTGGACGACCCACCCGTCTTCACAACCGCATCGATCTCGCCAGGCTCCAGACCGGATCTGGCTATCGTATCCAGCAGAACTTTTTCCACGTCGATGAGATAGTGATAAATATCCGTCTCAAATTGATGGCGCGTGTATAGCTCCCACAGGGCTATATCTTTATCCTCAAGGCTGATAATGGTTGCTCCATCACTGGAGAGCGCGATCTTCCCCGCTTCCACACGGTTGTAAAACGTGAAGGCGAGATCGTTGTAGATCAGTCCTTCCAATGCTTTTAAGCGGACAGGTGCAATTCCTGCGTGAATAGCCTTTTCCAGGATGTTCTTGTTTATGGGTGTACCCAGTTCGGGGAGCGCCATCCAATCGGGGATGGCGTTGACCATTTCCAGCAGTTCGGGATGATGTATGACCTGGCTATGCCCGAAATGAGACAGCATGCGCTTCTCGATGATGGTGCGGTCGAAGTCGCTGCCCGCGATGTCCACGCCGCCGCTGGCATAGACCTTGCGTGTGCGTGGATCGCCCAATCGCATCACAGCAATGTCGAGTGTGCCTCCGCCAAAATCAAAGATGACAACGTTCTGCGGTTGGGTGATCGATTGTTCATAATCCAAGGCCGCGGCGATCGGCTCCAGTTCGAAATCCACTTCCTTGAAACCCGCCTCCTGCGCGGCCTGGCGCAGAGTCTCTTCCGCCTTGCGATCCTGTTCAGGGGATTCAGAAAATTTTACAGGTCGTCCAAGAGTGACAGAGTTGATCGATTCACCGAGAACAGCTTCTGCACGCTGCTTGAGCAAACTCAAATACGTTTTCGCCAGATCGCCTACTGTGTAATAGCGCTCAAAGATATATGTGCCCTTGTAATCATCCTTGCGGAGCGCGGTCTTGAGATATTGCAGCAAACGCCCCGGCTTGAGTTCATCCACATACACATAGATGTCACGCACATAGTGCATGTCTGCGCCGCGCACGTCGATCTCGCCCGCCCATTGCTTCACATAGCGCCGCTGTCGGTTGACGTTATCGCGGTAATACGTCTCCACCGCCTCCTGCCCGATCGAAGCGCGATAATCACGCGTGATGTACAGCACGGTCTTGATGACTTCCGGGAGAACATTTTTGGGGTCCACGGCAAGCAGCTTGACGCGCTGGCCATCGTATACTGCAACCCCTGAATTGGATGTTCCAAAGTCAACGCCCACTTTGACGCTCATGGATGCACTCCATTCCACACGTCAGCTGGGATCACGCCAATGGACAGGACTTCGCCAGTCAGCCCGTCGGCTTCGATCGAACCACCGCCGATGATTGATTCCGCCATGTGGACTCTGATGTTCCCCCTGGCGTCCAGCACCGCGACCCGATCTGTATCCCGTACGGACGCCGCTCCAACGAACCGGACTCCCTGCTCGAGCCGCGAAGGCGGGATCAGCGACTGGCCCTTTGCCAGTGATGATTTTGAAAGATCAAGACTCTCGTGTTCGCGATGAATGACCTTGCCCGTTTGAGTTACAAATAACATGGATTCCTCAGGATGGGCAATGAACGACCCGATCACGTAATCGGTGGCCGTCAGACGGATGCGATCCTCAACGCTGTAGGGGAGATCATCTACATCCAGCCCGATCAATTTCCCTTCGAATGTGACGAAGGCAAAGAGATCCGTTTTCTGACAAAGCGTTATATCGAACGGCTGATCCGATTTTTGGATGGCGCCCTTGCCCAGGTAATGATTGGCAAGGATGGACTGTGCCATGGATGTCATCGTTTTCTTGACACAGCCGCGGCGGCTGACCTGTAGAAAAAACTCGGTGATCGGCAGGTGCGAGAGGGGGGTGATGCAAACCAGCATTTCCGCGGCGCGCGGCTCATCTGGCAGCGCGGCCTGATCCCATGACCATTCGGCTCCACACTCCAGCGTGGGAATGTTGCTGACCGCGCACGTGCTGACCCTCCCCGATGTGAAGAGCAGCAGTACCTCTTCATTTGAAGGCACGACAAGGAGGCGCGGCTGTTCACGGTCCTGAAGCTTCATGTCTGCAATGCGGCCCAGGGCCTGGGTAGCCGCGTTAATCTCGATACGGGAGATTCGTCCGTATGCGTTGTAGACCAGGAAACTGCTGGTTGCCGCAGTTGTGGGAGGGGTTGGAAGTTCTGCAGGCTCCACATCACTGGCGCCGAAGCGACGTTTGAGCAAATCCAACTGATATTCCAGGTGGGTGATCCGTTTCTGATATTCCTCGACGCGGGTGCCATTCTGCAAGGCGATGTTTTCTGCCCGCAGTTCCTCGTTACGTTCAGTCAGCTCGCGCAGGCGTTTGGCGACCAGCTTCACGATCATCAACGCGGACCCGGGCCGCGCTTCCGCTTCTTTTATCCATTCATCAATTTTGTTGGAGAAGGAAGACATAGGGTTCCTTGCGACAGCCTTGTGTATTTCACAAGGGAAATAATTATACCTGAATGATATAAGTGGATTCCCTATATTGTGGTAGGGATATCCCTAATTACTTTAAGCCCATGCTATTCGTTATTAGTTTCAGGTAAATCACTTACTCTAATGCTTAACAAATGAAACATGTAAGTGAAAAAAAGCATACGGGTATCGAGCGCGGTAGCAGCCTTTTACTGCCTCGGCCCTTTTATTGCCTTGCCTTATTAAAATGGGAAAGGTTGGAGGAGTAAAGAAAATGAATGGTGTAGTTACTGACTGGGGAACCGCTGTTATGACTTCGATGGCTGCAGCGCTGAGTTTGTTTCTGGCAGCAATCCCGCGTATTATCGGCTTCATTGTCATCCTTATCATTGGTTGGCTGATCGCGGGAGCACTGGCTGCTGCTGTAGCAGCGCTTTTACGCGCGGTGCGCTTTAACGATCTGGCGCAGCGTTCCGGCCTAAGCGGGTTCGTGCAAAACATGGGTCTGCGGACCGATGCAGCTGGAGTGATGGCCAACATTGTCAAATGGTTTGTGCGTTTGATCGTGCTTGTTGTAGCCTTTGATGCGCTCGGTTTGCCTGCTGTTTCCGCAGTGCTTCAGCAATTCCTGCTATGGATCCCGAACCTCGTTGTGGCTGTTGTGATCCTCGTGATCGCTGGGCTGGGTGCGAATGCATTGGGTACCCTGATTCGCGGCTCGACTGCACAGGCGGGTCTTGACAATCCGGATTTGCTGGCAACCATTGCCCGCGCCGCCGTCTGGGGCTTTGGCATCGTCGTCGCGGTCAATCAAATTGGGATCGCGCAAACGCTGGTCAATACTCTCTTTATGGGATTGATCGGAGCCCTGGCTCTGGCCCTCGGATTGGCTTTCGGCTTGGGAGGTCGCGATACCGCTGGACAGATCGTGGACACCTGGTATCGTCGCGGCCGTGAGGCCCGACCCAAGATTGAACGCGCTGCCGAGAATATGGAGCGCAATGTGGAACGCAACGTTTCAAACATCAGAGAACAAACTCGTAGAACTGGTGGCACATCATAAATAGTTGATCCATCGATCAGTTCCAGTGACGGATTAAGCAAAAATATTCCGCCGGGAGATTGTCTTCGGGCGGAATATTTTTTGTTTTGACAACAGCACCGCCGAGATCCAAAAACTTCCCCTTGACGCATTTCCATCACTGTCATAGAATAGCGCCCAACATGCTTATGTCTACTCGCTGGTTTGCGTACTATTATTTTACGGCTCCCACTCGGTTGCCGTTGGTGGCGCTTAAGTAGACAGGATAGTTCTCTGTATGCAAAAGGAGCGAGACCACACGGTCTCGCTCCTTTTATTTTCCTCTCCTCACCTCTCTCTCTCACTTTGACTCCTCCAGGGATGGGAGAGGGGCCAGGGAGAACTTCACAGGAGCAAACTATGGCAGTCCGTGGCATCCGTGGTGCAACCACTGTTGCAACAGATCAACCTGAATCAATTCTGGAAGCCACGCGTGATTTATTGGAGGCTATTCTGGATGCGAATGAAAGCATGAAACCAGAAGACGTGGCAAGCGCGTTGTTCACGGTGACAGACGATCTTGCATCCACATTTCCCGCGCAGGCCGCGCGTGAAATGGGGTGGGGGCTTGTCCCGATGATATGTGCCCGCGAGATCCCTGTTCCTGGCAGCCTGCCGATGGTTATTCGTGTGCTTGTCCAGTGGAATACCGAGATTCCTCAGAACGAGATCACTCACGTCTATTTGCGTGATGCCGTGAAATTACGACCCGACCTGGTTGCTGCACAATGAGAATATAAACACGTAAGCAGGGAGCCAGGCCTCAGCCTCGTGCCTTGTTCACCTGTCTACTGATGTACTAATTTTTAACCTTCAAAATTCATCCTGTAGGAGCTCACAATGATCATCGTTATGAAAACCAACTACACCCCGCAACAACTTGAAGGAGTTGTTACTGCCATCAAGGCATACGGACTCACTCCTCATATTACCTACGGTGTGGAAACCGCCATCGTCGCCGCAGTCGGTGAGCTGCACATCCCTGCTCTTGATCCGTTTGAAATTCTAGATGGAGTCGAAACCGTGAAACGAATCTCCCAACCCTTCAAGCTTGGCTCGCGCCAGGTGCATCCTGAAAATTCCGTGTTCCCCATCGATGGCTTCAGCGTGGGCGGGAATGATATTGTTGTGATTGCGGGCCCCTGTGCCGTCGAGTCCCGTTCACAGATCCTGGAGACAGCCCATGCCGTCCGTGAAGCTGGAGCGAATGCATTGCGTGGCGGAGTCTTCAAGCCGCGCACGTCGCCATATGCCTTTCAGGGTCTCGGCGAGGAAGGGCTCGAGTTTCTCGCTGAAGCGCGCGCACAAACGGGCATGCCCATTGTCGTGGAGATCATGTCGCAGACCCAGCTCGAACTGATGGCAAAGTATGTGGATGTCTTCCAGGTGGGTGCACGTAACATGCAAAATTTCAACCTGTTGCGTGCCCTTGGTGAAACGCGAAAAAGTGTTTTGCTCAAACGCGGCCTGAGTGCAACCATCGAGGAGCTGCTTATGTCTGCTGAGTACATTCTCGCGGGCGGCAACAAACAGGTCATGTTATGTGAGCGCGGCATCCGCACCTTTGAGACTGCCACTCGCAACACTACGGACATCAACGCGATCCCTGTTTTGAAAAACTTGACTCACCTGCCTGTTATTCTTGACCCATCACATGCAACGGGACACGCTGATTATGTACCTGCGATTGCACGTGCGGCAATTGCTGCGGGTGCCGATGGCCTGATCATTGAAGTCCATCCTGATCCTTCGAAGGCAGTGTCTGATGGCAAGCAATCCCTCAGGCCCGAAAAATTTGCCGAGCTGGTTAAACAGGTCAAAGCGATTGCCGAAGTCATGGGACGCCGTGTGGCTCCCATCAGGAAGCCTGTCAGCGCGGGATGGTAAGTATGGAGGAGGGCTTTACGCTGAAGCATTCAACTGTCGGGATCATCGGGTTGGGACTGATGGGCGGCTCAATGGCCCTCGCGTTAAAAGGACATTGTTCACATCTGATGGGATTCGACTCGCATCCTGCCACGCTCGAGCTTGCCCTTTCCAAAAACATCGTTGACCAGGCGGCAAGCCTCTCTGCTCTCGCACTGAGGGGAGCGACCGCGGAGACGAAGCGTATTGATCTTCTCATCCTCGCCACTCCCGTTTCAACGATCCTGGATCTCATTCAACAACTGCCGGCCCTCATACCTGATCCCTGCATCGTCATGGACCTGGGCTCCACTAAAAGTGACATTGTCCATGCCATGTCTGCCCTGCCCGAACGGTTCGATCCCATAGGCGGGCATCCCATCTGTGGGAAGGAAAAACTTGGCCTGGAGAATGCTGATTCAACTTTATATAAAAATGCTCCATTCGTAATCACACCATCAGAGCGCACAACCCAACAAGCGAAATCGGCTGCACAACAAATCATTGCTGCAATCGGAGCATGTGGCCTGGAAATGACTGCTGAAGACCACGACCGCATCATTGCATCCACCAGTCATTTGCCATTTCTTATGGCATCATCACTCTCTGGTTCCACTCCTCACGAATTTGCATCCCTCATTGGCCCGGGCTTCCGTTCCACTTCTCGTTTGGCAGGAACACCCTCCCACATGATGATGGGCATCCTGAAATCCAATAGAGACAATGTGCTCAACGCCATTCAGGCCTATCGTACATCACTCAATGAAATTGAATGTGCGCTTCAAAATGAAAATTATGTGAAACTTGAAAATCTTCTCAATCAAGCTCGTGCATCCTACCATTCCATCACTGATTACTAATTACTACTGATCACTTCTTTCATGCTGACCACTTCATCCTCTCTCCAGTTAACTCCGATCGCTCATCCTCTCAGCGCCTCGGTTCGCGTCCCCGGCTCCAAGTCGCTGACCAACCGCGCTTTGCTGATCGCGGCACTTGCCAACGGGACCACCCGTCTTACCAATGCATTGTTCTCTGATGACTCGCGTTACCTCGCGACAGCGCTTCAAACCCTTGGCTTCGACGTTCAACTTGATGAAACAAATCGCGAAATGACCATTACAGGCCTGGGCGGAAACATCCCAGCCAAACAAGCCGAACTCTTCATCGGCAATGCAGGGACCGCCGCAAGATTTCTCTCTGCATTTCTAACACTTGGCAATGGTGAATATATTCTGGATGGCGAGCCGCGTATGCGCGAACGTCCCATCGGCGATTTGGTGGATGCGCTTACTCAACTCGGCTCAAAACTTGAGACAATGAACGGTTATCCTCCCGTAAAAATCTGCGCCTGCGGCCTGCCGGGCGGCAAGACGAGGATCGCGGGGAACATCTCCTCCCAGTTTCTCTCTGCCTTGTTAATGGCCGCCCCGTATGCCCGGTCTCCCATCGAAGTGGAACTCGTCACGGACTTAAACTCCAAACCCTATGTGGATATGACCATTGCCATCATGAAAGACTTTGGCGTGGAAATCAAACGACAAGGCTACTCGCATTTCACCATTACCCCAGCCTCCTATTTGCCAATTGCCCATTACCAGATCGAATCCGACGCCTCGGCCGCATCCTATTTCTTTGCCGCGCCCGCCATCTGCGGCGGAACCGTCCGGGTTGAAAATATTTCGCGTACATCCAAACAAGGCGACATTGCTTTCCTTGATGTGTTGAAGCAAATGGGATGTGAAGTCATGGAAGCAAGGACCTTTATTGAAGTAACCGGCACATCTTCGCTGCAAGGTGTTGATGTGGATATGCTCGATATTCCGGATACCGCCCAAACCCTGGCTGTCATTGCCCCATTTGCAGTATCTCCAACTCGCATTCGCGGCATCGCCTCCGCCCGTGTCAAAGAGACAGACCGTGTCCATGCCACGTGCACCGAACTGGCGCGGCTCGGCGTCCGCGTGGAAGAGCATGAGGATGGCATGACCATTCATCCCGTGGAAAAGATGCGGCCTGCCGTCATCCAAACATACAACGATCATCGTATGGCAATGTCATTTGCCTTGATCGGGCTGCGCGTCCCGGAAATCACAAT
>JANMSY010000587.1:0-1567 GCA_031389865.1 Anaerolineales bacterium
GGGAAGTGTACGCGGAGCCGCTACAGGTTGGTTTGGCGGTGCTGCCTGGTGTGGAGGGGGTTCTGCGTGTTGGGCTTGCGGGCGATCATTTGAGGACGATCACGGAAAAAGGAAAGAAGAAAGCAGATCTGCTGAAGGCTCTTACAGATAAAGGGGTGAACGTGAGGGATATTGTGATTGGCGAGCCGACCCTGGAGGATGTATTTATTTCGCTGGCACGTTAAACTGTTGGATCGTTAAAACGGTAGCAGGTTGGAACGTCTACATGTTCCAACCTGCTACATTGTTAAACGTGAATTTACTGCTGCAAGGTCGTCTGCTCAGGGACCACGATCGCCATGACCAGGTACACAATTGCGATCCCGCCGAAGCCTGTGAAGAAGGCCAGCACGGTCAGCAAGCGGACAATGGTCGGGTCGATGCCGAGATAATCACCCAGCCCGGCACACACTCCCGCGAGCATGCGGTTGGATGTACTGCGAGTCAATTGCTTGTAGTTGGTATTCATTTTGAACTCCTTTCCATGATTTCTATCTAGCATACGCAGGGCAGGAAAGGAAGTTGCAGGCCCCACCCGCCCTATCGGGCAAGGGCAGGGGTCAATTCCCCAATGACTCTTCGTAAGGCGCTGTCAAGGATTCTGGAAGCAAACTGACGCTGGTTATCAGTCCATCGAAATCTTTCATGTCGCGTACTTGTTCATGCACGATCAGCACTGCTTCGACTCCGCTGTTCTCCGCCCAGCGCAAGCAGTCCGTTATTTATATTTCCTGCTTTCCAAATAATTCGCAAGTGCCGCCCAAAGCAAGGCCAGCCCGATCATCAAATAGATGACTGCCTGTAATCCCAGCCATTGGAGCTGGGAAACGCCAAAGGCGGTGAACAATATGCCAACGATCCCATAAAAAATCGTGTTCCGCATATAGTCAGACCCGACGCGTTTGGATTGCAGAATGTTCTTCCGCATCAACGCCTCCATCTCACGGACCTGTTCCTCATGTAAATTTTTGCAAGCCAGCGAATCGCCTGCGTACGCGGCGCACCCGGAGCACAGTCCACGCTGGCAGTATTTGCAGAGTCCAATTGCGGGTTTATCGGGATGGTAGTAGCAGACCAATTTATTCACCTATCGAGTTGCAGGATCAATTCGCGTTTTCGCGGCCCGATCGGTGATATTGTGAATGTCTGCATTCCGGCGGGTGATGAGGCAAGGGGGAAAGGCTTTTACCGCCATATGGATATTATATCTTCTCAACCACCGCGTTCCATCTGCGGATCGTATTCGCAACAGGCGATATCATCCAGTGCCCGGAATGCTATATTTTCACAACAGGGTGGCGTAATACCGTCTTCATTTTTTCAGGTGCAGTCTTGCGTGGATCACTTATATAGATCTCGTGATGCTTGCCGTTTGGGCCGACATTATCCTTAAGACCATTCTCGTGCATATACTCGTCCATGCGGCCAATGGTGGCAGGTTCGGTGGCGTACGGTCCGATATGCAGGGTCTGTACACATAAGCCTTCCTCGAAATAAGCAAGCCGTAGTTTCGAAAGCATCTCACCAT
>JANMSY010000618.1:0-3694 GCA_031389865.1 Anaerolineales bacterium
TCAGTATCTCAAAATAACATCTCAATTTTCCTTTCGGTAGAATGAGACCCATTTGTTTAATTATGAATCAATGGGCCTGAAAGGCTCTTAGTACCAAAGCAGATCCATTATTATTTATGCGCAACTCATAATCATTAAGAAATGGCTTATTACCTATTTGCCCATCTTGGATATGCGACCTCGCAAGTTCGTAACCAGAAGCATCTATCCACTTAACATTCAGGTCACTTTTTATTGGGATTACATTGTAACACTTCAGGTGACCGCTGGTACCAGTGAGGTTCGCATCTATAGGATCATTATCCACCCTTTCAATTGTCCTAAGAGGAAGACTGCGCTGCCACTCAAGAAATAGCTGCGGATCGATCAGATCCTCAGCATCTAAAAACACGTACTTCTCGGCTAACCAATTTTCATACTCAGGCCGTCGCTCGGCAGCTTCACCACGTGTACGCGAAAGTCTTTGCGCCAAAGAGAATGCAATAAACGGATCTAGCGTACCCCACCGCAGAAGTTCTCTTGCCCAGAAGCCAAACCAAGGTAGCCCTGTCTTCTCTCTCCACATTGTGAGAGCTGGAATTTCCAGCAGGTTATCAGCACCATTAGCCCACGCTTGGGTAACAACTGCACCGATAGCTACACCTAAACGAAACTCAAGGTTGTCAGCAACAAATCTCTGCCAGGATCGTAATTTCTTTGGACCTGGGTCTTCCTCACCCCCGCCTCCCATCCACCAAGAAAGAACATTCTTCCAATTCTCCAAAATTTCCTGATCTGTTACTGTATCTCTGACTCGAAAACCAAAACCTCGGTCATCTACGAGCAGGTTTCCTAGAGATTGAAAAACATTTAAACGCTCTTCTATTGTCGCTGTTCCATAAGCGGTTGCAAACTCTATTTCACGAAGGATCGCCGGTGCAATACGCTCAAATCGTCGTCCAACATATGGGGTAAATCCGTACTGATAAAGACGTTTTCTTTCATCCTCATCAGGATAGATATCCCCAAGTATCGCACGTCCCCTTCGAATAAAAGCCTGCTCAAGCCAGTGTTCTTGTACTGCTGCAACTCGTGTAAAAGTACTTTGCCAAAGGTTTGTTAAAAAAACTTCGGCCTCGGCTCCTTCGAGATTCCGATTTTCTATCCGGCTGAATTCTTCCAGCGAGTTTAAAAGCATACTATCCAATTCATCGACACTGTCCGCAAGCCGGGCAAGAGGAGAGGTCATGGCTTTCCCCGCATCACTGCTGATACTTAGCGGAATCGCCATCTCAAGCCAATCAAGAAATTGATAATCTTCTATTCCCAAGACAGTACGAGCGCGTTCTGCAATGCTGTTTAATAGAAGTGCGAGAGAGCTGCTTATGTCGTCGTCTTCCATTTCTACTGCCAATAGCTTGTCTATCAGTGTTTTGTAATCCTCTTTGAGGGTACTTATTTGTCGATTCTGGAGGGTGATTTGATTTGCAGCAGTTGTCGAGGGCCGCTGTGGCACGGCGACCAATATTATTCCTTCCATTCCATTCGTAGCGCCGGGCCGACCGGCACGGCCAGCAAGATTATTAAACTCAGAAGTACTAAGTGGAGTTGTGATATGTCTTGGCATTCTAGATGTGGTATCAAAGGATTTGCGAGTAAGTGCCGTCACAAAAATAAGATCAAAAGGAAGATTGACTCCTTCCGTTAATGTGGCTGTTGCAACAGTAATGGGGCAAATGCGCTTGTCGACTAAATCAGTCATAAGTCTGCGAAGACGCTGCGGCATCTGTCCATGATTAGTCGCAATACCTTTATTTAATAGAGCAAATTCGTAGGAATCGGCTCCACAATAGTCCAAACAGGTTGCTTGGGTTTCCCGAAACTGTTCTAGACGGGAGCCCTCTTCAGGTAATTCAAAATGGACAGCATCCTGCCAGATACCCAACTCAAAAATAGCTTTATACCAGCCCATCGTCTGCTCAGGTTCCTGTGCAACAAAGATAAGTATCCGGAGATCGTCATCAGCAAGATGCAGGGCTGTCCATAAAACACTCAACTCATTGAAACGATAAATACTGTTCCGCATAACTGGAGGTAGTTGAGGCATCGCTGGAGTTCTTAAACGAACATACATAGATTCATCCCTGCCGCGTACATGCAATGACCGTCCATTTATCAACTCGAGACGCATCCGCCCAGGAGTCCCTGGTGCAGTCGTTAATCTTCCTACAATCTGCCGTGTGCTCCGATATCGCGATCCAACCGCCTCTGCATCCTCTCGCTGCTCTATCCATCGGGCAACTGGTGAAGCTGCACCTCCGGCGACCGCTGTCAGAGCTATTCGCACTATGTCTGGTGACTGTACTATCAGTCTTGAGACAAAGCTTTCCAGTCTGATTGACCGGTTGCTGTGGTCAGCGAATGTGTTTTTTGTATTATCATTATTTTCGGGAACAACTTGATGCGCTTCGTCAATAATGAGCAAGCGCAGGCGTGCAAGTAATATTGAACCAAGAAAGCGCATAAGTGCATCCGCTTTTTCGACTGTCGCTATGAGAACAGTTGGGCGGTCAGAGGTCAACCAATAGTCGCTGAGCCCCCAGTCCGTTCCTCCATAAAGGCCAGTAATGATAAACTCTCGACCGAGTTCATTTGCCAACTTGACTTCAACTTCTCCCGCTAGTGCTCGAGATGGAACCAGATACAGACCCAGGGGAACAATCCCATCATATTGACGAAGAAGTAATTCTTTGACCAGTGCGAGGGTTGCAACAAGTGTCTTGCCAGAACCTGTTGGTGTACATAACGCGAAAGATGATTCATTGAGAAGCCGATTCAGACCTTGGCTTTGTGATGACCAAAGAATTCCACGGCCAAGACTGAACTGCTTTCGAGAAAAATTTTTTAACGTAGAACTATGACCTGGGTTAAGATCGGAAAGCTGAAGAGTCTGCCTGTATATGCTCGATTTTTTGAATCTCTTGCCAACATTCCACAGTAGCGTGATTAGCAGGGATGTGTCGTCGCTAAAGGACCGTACTGCTAACTTATCAAGAGCATCCAGTTTGGCAAATGCCCGTTCAAGCCGTGCTTCATTCCCGAGCCGCAAAGAATCGGCTGTTAGTCCTAGGGCGCGTATAAGCTCAACTGTAAAGTACCAGGACATTTTCTCATGTCCTTCATCCTCTAATAGTCGTATCGAAGCACCGCGATCTGTCAATGTTGGATGTTGTCTCCAAAATTTACTCACCAAGTCCAAAACACTGTCAAAATCTGCTCTCAGGAATTTCGCATACAACCTCGAACCTTTATTGTTGAACTCTGCCTGAGCCAGAAGCCCCGTAGCCATGGCGGGTAGCCCGCCCAGCTGATAAGCTCCTGCCGCAAACAACTCGATTGGTACTGTAAAACGAATCGGATCAATTGAACGGGATAGCCACTCCAAGAGCTCTGCAGCGCGGCGATAACATAGAATTGTGTTGGGAGAAGAATCCCCTTCGATCTGATTAAATATTCCCGCAGCATGAATGAGTCTCCGAGCGTCATCTAGCTGTTTAATTGATTCCCCATCTCTCCATTGTATAGTTGGGACTTGCCAGGAGGTTTGTAGGCAACGTACGAATGAGCGGGTTTGCAATGGGGTTAATGTGTCCTCAATCGCGAGGGACGATCGAATTGCATTAGCGATTCTCAGCCTTTCGCTATCATGAGGAGG
>JANMSY010000637.1:0-3073 GCA_031389865.1 Anaerolineales bacterium
GATCGTTATACAGCGGACGATCCACATGCAAATGCTCCACGTATTTACGGATGACTTCACGCGCGCACTGCGTCCCTTTGCCGGGCTGGAACTCGCGGAAGTCGAGCGCCTGCGCGGCAGCCATGAATTCGATTCCCAGCACGCCGTATGCGTTATCGAGGATCTGTCCATTCTTGAGGGCGGTGTTCATACCCATCGAAACGAAGTCTTCCTGATCTGCCGCGGCAGGGATGGATTGAATACTGGCCGGCGCAGATAACATTTTTTGCTCCACGATCAAATGGTCGGCGGTGTATTGGCTGAGCATCATCCCAGAGTAAAAACCGGGCTCATGGGCCAGGAAATCAGGCAGCCCCTGCGAAAGAGCCGGGTTCGTCAGGCGGTTGAGGCGTCTCTCTGATAGAACGGAGATCATCGTGATGGCCACGCCGGCCATATCCATCGGCAGTGAAACAGGAGTTCCCTGAAAGTTTGCGCCGGTCAACGTCAGCTTCAACTCAGGGACGAAGATCGGGTTATCGCCCACGCCGTTCAACTCGATCTCGACCTGTGAGCGTGCATACGCGATCGCATCCCGCGCCGCGCCGATCACCTGCGGCGTCGAACGCATCGAATAGGCATCCTGCACTTTCGTTTTCATCCTGCCTGTGGCGAGGTCCGAACCTTCGACGAGCTTCATGATATTTTGCGCGGACGTGATCGCGCCGCTGAAGCCGCGCAGTTCATGCAGCTTGGTGTTGTACGGCCGAAGGTTTCCGAGCAGCGCTTCAATGGACATCGCCGCTGCGATCTCTGCCTGCTTGAGGAAACGTTCCATATCATAGATGTGGATGGCGGACATGGCGGTCAGCAGATTGGAGCCGTTGATCGTTGCCAGGCCGTCGCGCGCCTGCAAGCCCGGGACCGGGATCCCTGCCCGCTCCATCGCTTCATGACCTGAGAGCCGTTCGCCGCCATAGAAGGCTTCGCCTTCCCCCATGAGCAGCAGCGCGGCTTGTGCCATCGGGGCCAGGTCGCCGCTCGCGCCCACAGACCCCTTCTGACAAACAACCGGTGTGACGCCTTTGTTCAGCATCTCCACCAGTGTCAGGGTGATCTCAGGCCTGCAACCTGAATTTCCATGCGCATGGACGTTGATCCGCCCTGCCAGCGCCGCACGGACGTATTCGACCGGTGCAGGATCACCGATCCCCGCTGCGTGGTTATAGATCAGATATCTCTGGAATTCCTTCACCTGCTCATCGTTGAGCATCGTCTCTGAAAACTCGCCAATGCCAGTGTTCGTGCCATACATGACTTCCCTGTTGGCAAGCTTCTCCTCGAGCATGGCGCGGCAGACCTTGATCCGCTCCAGGGCTTCAGGGGCTAATTCCACTTTCTCGCTATTTCGTGCAATCGCAACGACCTTTTCGATCGTAAGGGATGAACCGTCGAGGGGTATAGGCATACTTTTCTCCTGAAAGAATGTTGAATTATTGTAACTCTTCTCAGAGCAATGCACAGTGGATCATCGTCCACATTTAGGAGGAGCATCGTTAATGGATACATGGCAGTGCAAACTGATCTGGTCACCAAGACTATATTAAGGAAAAGTAAGAGATTGAGGTTTTTGCAGTAAAGGAATGCTATAAATGCCTTTGCCCGCCCATCATGAAAAAATCGCCAAATCGTTAATTTCCCTTATTTTGTATATCTTGTTATTAAAATCTGTGTATGGAGATGTTGGATGCAGCGAGACGATTTCTACAAAAAAATCATCGATAACCTGTCGGATGGTGTTTACTTTATAGATCGGAACTACATCATCACCTTCTGGAATAAGGGAGGTGAAAAAATGACAGGATATTCCGCCGAACAGGTGATCGGACGTAGTTGCCACGATAATCCACTGGACCTCCTGACTGCTGAGGGAATTGCGTTTTGTTCACGCGATTGCCCACTGGCGGAAGTGATGCAGGATGGAGAGGAACGCGAAGCAGAAGTCTTTCTACGCCATGCCAGGGGCTACCGTGTTCCGGTAATCCTGCGCGCAGCATCCATACAGAACGATGAAGGGGAGATCGTTGGAGTGATGGTGTCCTTCCATAAAAATATCCGCCTGGCCATGGATACCCGCCTGGAAATGAGGGAGCTGCAAAAGGAGTCGATTACCGATCCACTGACCGGAATTGGCAACCGTAAGTATCTGGAGGGACGCCTGAGCGCGGTGATCGCCGAGTTTGAGAATAATACAAGAAGTGCCGGTCTGCTGTTCATGGACGCGGATCATTTTAAGCGTGTAAACGATCTATATGGGCATATGGCGGGGGATGATGTGCTCCGTATGATCGCCAGGACGCTGCTCTATACGGTGCGTACCACAGACACGGTCGGACGTTGGGGCGGTGAAGAATTCGTCACAATTCTGTACGATGTATCAGATGGGGAAACCTTGCGTGCCACCGCCGAAAAACTGCGCACCCAGGTGGAACACTCACAGCTCAACCTAAACGAATCGTCACTGTCTGTCACCATATCCATTGGCGGCACATTGCTGCAACCCGGAGATACAAGCAATAGTTTCATCAAGCGCGCGGATGCATTAATGTACAAGAGTAAACAGACAGGCCGTAACCGTGTGACGATCGCGTAGCAAGGCAGACTTCGGGAGTCTGCGGTCAATCTTCAAATGATTGAATATAGGTTCTTAAGTCATCAGGCAAGTAGCGTGTTTTGACAAAATGCATGACCAACTCTTGATACTCAGCAGTTGAACCAAAGTGCTCTTGAATGAACTCACGGTCCACCAGCGATCCATTGCGCTGACCAAGCCAGTCCAGATAGCTCGAGTATGCCCAATCGGCAGGGTCTGCAACGAGTCCATCCTTCACAGGATTGACATGTATATAGACACATAAATTGAGCAGGTGAGAGTAGTTTTGTACTGGCTTGGCCTGGAATTGCCCCTGGAACAATGAGCCCACACGGTCAAAGCGTTTGTTAATGGCTTTGGTGTAGGAGATGAGGAATTTTTGCATGGCATGGGAGACGTCGGAAGTCTTTAAGACTTCGGAAGTCGAAGTCTGTTTCACCC
>JANMSY010000638.1:0-3199 GCA_031389865.1 Anaerolineales bacterium
TCTACACGCCGGACTGGTAGAACAGCCATCTTCCAATTCCTTCTTCAATAACAACAACCAGGAAGATCAAGCTGCTGACCAACGCATGATTCGAATCAATCAGGAACATGGTTGGGACGGTTAGAGCCATTCCTGTGAGTATGATTCCAGTACGAATATTTTGGAATACAGAACGGGGAAATTGTTTGTGCATCGACAGAAATTGTACAAGCAGCAGGAGTAGGATGCTTCCAATCTTTATCCAATGATTTGTGGATGATTGAATGCCACTGCTGTTCGCTTCTTAAGCCACAAGCGCCGCCATAAGAGACCGTCCAAGCAGCAGCCATTCACCTCTGCATCATGAAGTTCGCATGACTTCACGTTAACAAGGCTAAAGCTCTCGAAGCTAAAGAGATGCTGGAGGTTGTGCATTTATGCCCCATCCTGCGCTGTTGGGTGCTGATAATAGGGATGCGATGATTAAGACAAATGTCAGTTGTCTTGTCCCAACGAAAAGGGTAGACTTCCATATATATGGCAGGAGGCTGTTCATGAAAATTATTGCATATATTGCTGCTGCAATCCTGATCTTCTTCGGCGTGCTATTTGTGTGGGGCGCAGGTGGAGACCAGGGTGGAGGCTGGACGTGGGTCTGCGGCGGCGCGCTCAGTGTACTGTTCGGGTTCGGTCTGATCTGGTTTGCCAGCCGGCAGGCTAAGACAACAGGGGATACCAATGTCACTCTCCAGGTGGATCTGCCCGGGCAGACAAGGATCGAACAGATGAATTGTAAAAACTGCGGCGGTGCGCTCAAAGCCGATAACGTTAAAATGATCGCGGGCGCGCCAACTGTTGAATGTCCCTATTGCGGAACAACCTACCAGCTCGTCGAAGAACCGAAATGGTAGACCATCATCCACAAGGAGAAACCATGCTCCGAAGAACTCTCACAATAATCCTTGTCATTCTGATCGCGGCTGTCTTAACGCTGCCGGCCTTTGCACAATCGTATTTCTTCAGCATGGACAAAATGATCGTCAATGTCTATTGGAATGAAGATGGCACCCAGGCGCTGGACTACCTGCTTACATTTACCAACCAGCCTGGCGGTCACGCCATTGAATTCGTGGATGTTGGCATGCCGAATGGCAGCTTTGACTTCAACAGCATACAAGCCGATATAGATGGAAATCCGCTCTCGATCTCCAGCGATTTCCAGGGCAGCGGCGACGGTTTTGCAGTGGAAATGGGCTCCTACGCGATCCCACCCGGCGAAACGGGAACAGTTCACGTCTCCGTGGGACGCGTGTCTGATGTCCTGTATCAGGATGATGACGATGCAGAGTACGCCAGTGCAGTCTTCGCTCCCTTGTATTTTGAAAGCGACGTGGTCACGGGCAATACTGATATCACCGTGATCTATCACCTGCCTCCTGGCGTTCAAACAGAAGAGCCGCGTTGGCATTCCGCACCCTCCGGCTTTCCATCTGAGCCTGAAACAGGGTTCGACTCGGAAGGCCGCATCACCTATACATGGCGCAACCCGAATGCCGATGGTGAAACACAATACAGGTTCGGTGCGTCATTCCCGAAAAAATACGTACCCGCCGGAAGCATTGTCACAGTGCAGGCACCGTCCTTCTCTATTTCCCCCGATACCATCTTTACTCTGCTCTGCCTGGGTTTCTTCGGTTTCATATTCCTGGGCATTCCAATCCTCACTGCCATTGGGAACAACCGCCGCAAACTACAGTACATGGCACCGCGTATCTCCATTGAAGGTCACGGCATCAAGCGCGGATTGACCGCCGTGGAAGCAGCCATCCTTCTCGGCGAACCTCTTGATAAAGTGATGACGATGATACTGTTCGGTGTGATCAAGAAGGAAGCCGCACAGGTCATCACGCGTGACCCGCTGCGCGTGGATGTGACATCGCCGCTGCCCGAGGGGTTGCATGACTATGAATTAAATTTCCTGACTGCAATGAAGGAAGTGACTCCCGAAACGCGCAGGAATCAGTTGCAGGAAATGACAGTCAAGCTGGTGCGGTCGGTCTCAGAGAAGATGAAGGGTTTCAGCCGCCGTGAGACAATTGACTACTATAAAAACATTATGGAGAAGGCCTGGCAGCAGGTGGAAGCGGCGGGTACTCCCGAAGTGAAAGGCCAGGCCTTTGATAAGAATCTCGAATGGACCATGCTGGACAAGGATTACGATGACCGTACGCGGCGCGTTCTGAGCGGCCCGGTCTTTGTTCCAATGTGGTGGCCACGATACGACCCAACGTTTTCGAGGCCGGGTTCCGCGTCAACGGGCTCTTCCCCGTCGTCGGGATCCATGCCCTCGGTGCCGCGCTTACCCGGCTCAGACTTCGCCGCCGCAGTCGCGCTCGGTACACAAACATTTTCCCAGAAAGTCATTGGCAACGTGACAGACTTCACCAGCCGCGTGACAAACGTGACCAACCCTCTCCCGAAGCCTGCTGCCGGCAGTTCTCGCGGTGGCCGCCCGGGTGGCGGAGGCGGCCGATCGTGTGCATGTGCCTGTGCGTGCGCAGGTTGCGCCTGTGCCTGCGCGGGCGGAGGAAGATGAGTTTGGAATGCGAAGTCTCCCGACTTGGCCAAATGTGACACATGAACTCTGACATTTTCAAAACATCCCTGCATACACCCGCTCATCTATTCCGTGACGATTCGATTTACATCGTTACGGCTGCAATATACCAAAGACGGAATTTGATGGAAAAAGATAGGCGAAAAGAGCAATGGCAGAATGCATTTTTTAAAGCCTGCGAGCTTTATCAATGGCATATTATTGCCTGGGTGGTTTTGAACAATCATTACCATATCATTCTTCGGTCACCCGAACAAAATGCCGCAAATCTTCCAAAGTTAATAGCGAGCCTGCATAAATTTACAGCACGACAGTGGAATGTTGATGATAAGCAGCCGGGTCGCATGGTTTGGTGGAATTATTGGGATACCTGTATTCGCTCTGAAAGGGACTTTAAAAATCGTCTGAACTATGTGTTTTGAAATCCTGTAAAACACGGATTAGTGTTACAGCCAGAGGAGTATCAATTTCAGTAAATCACAGGTTTTACCGTCATTGCGAGGAGGGTGCCTTTCCCGACGAAGCAATCTTACTCCTCAGACGGAAAATTGCTCGAAAATATGAGATTGCTTCGCAAAGAACCCTCGCAATGACGGGTTATGC
>JANMSY010000639.1:0-3325 GCA_031389865.1 Anaerolineales bacterium
ACAGGTGGGACGGTCCATCTGCCGAAGAAGGTCCCGCATGCGCTTCAGAACCCTTTGAAGACACCATTGAAGGTCATGGTACATGCGATCCCAGGCGGGCTTGAACATTACTTTGATGAGGTGGATGCTGCACTGCAAAACGGTCCACTGGACGCTGAAACTCATCATAAGATATCCATCAAGTATGGATTGGAATGGTTGGAGTAGCTTTTCTTCTCATTGTCTGGCGAACTAAATCAGGAGGCTTGATGAAAACAGGTATTGTAGGGAGCGGGTTTGTCGGTGCAACCGCCGCGTACGCGCTGGTGATGCGGGGAGTCGGTCGCCGGGTGGTGCTGGTGGATCAGAACCGGGCGCGGGCTGAGGCTGAGGCGGATGACCTGCTGCACGCGGTCCCGTTTGCGAATCCGCTGGAGGTCACATCCGGCGATTATGCGGACCTGGCGGGGTGTAAGGTGGTGATCGTCTCGGCGGGCGTGGGGCAAAAGCCAGGTGAGTCACGGCGGGAGCTTCTGGGGCGGAATGCGAAGGTATTCAAGCAGGTCATCCCTCAAGCCCTGCAGTATGCCCCGCAGGCTGTATTGCTGATTGCCACCAACCCGGTGGATGTGATGACCCATATCGCAGCTCGTTATGCTGGCGAGTTCGGCGTCCCCTCCAGCCGCGTGATCGGCTCAGGCACCACGCTGGATACGGCACGCCTGCGCAGCCTGATCGGGCGTCACTTGAAGGTCGATTCCCAGCATATCCACGCATATGTACTCGGCGAGCACGGCGATTCGGAGGTGTTGACCTGGTCGCAGGTGACCGTGGGCGGAATCCCCCTGCAGGAATTTTGCACAGGGCGCGAAATATCCATTTGCCCGGAGGATTATGCAGCCATCGACGAAAAAGTTCGTCGTGCGGCGTATCACATAATCGAAGGCAAGGGCGCCACCTACTACGGTATCGGCAGCGCGATTGCCCGAATTACGGAGGTCATTTTGCAGGATGAACGCTCCCTGCTTACGGTATGTACACCCATGCAGGATGTTGTGGGCATCAGGGATGTGACGGTTTCACTTCCAAACCTGGTCGGGGGGGAGGGCATCATTCAGACCTTCTTTCCTCATCTGAATGATGCAGAGACAACGGCCCTGCATGACAGCGCAAAAGTCGTTCGCTCCGTGATCGATGAAGTCGAGTGGTAATCATTTCGAAAAGACATGAATGCCTTGCTCAAACGCGAAGACATCCGAGCAAACTGCTCGGATGTCTTTATTTTTTCCACTCACTTACATCAATGCTACAAACTCTTCCCGCGTCAGCGTTTCCTGTTGCAACAGAAAACGTGTTACCCGTTCCATTGCCTCGCGCTTTTCAGTAATGATACGTTTGGCTTCTGCATAACATTCATCCAGAATATGGCTGATGGCTTCATCCATCGCTTCAAACGTTTTCTGGCCGGCGCGGGGTGCGGCAAGCGCTTCGTAGCCTTCAGCCTGGTTGAACACGCGCAACCCTGTGACGCTCATTCCGAGACGCATCACCATCTCTTCCGCCAGCTGCGTGGCAACCTTGAGATCATTGGATGCACCGCTGGTAATATCGCCGCAGAAAATCTCCTCGGCCACACGTCCGCCCATCAGCCCGGTGATCTGGGCAAGCAATTGATTGCGCGACATGAGCAGGCTATCCTGTTCAGGCAGTGACATGGTGAAGCCGCCCATCCGTCCACGCGGGATGATGGTGATCTTATAGACCGGGTCGGCATGGGGGGTGCTGTGCATAACCACCGCGTGACCGGCTTCGTGATACGCGATCGTTGTCCGTTCATTTTCATTCATGACACGGCTCTTCTGCTGGACACTTCCGATCAGGTTTTTCTCAACAGCTTCCTGGAAGTCCTGAATGCTGATTTCATCATGTCCGTTGCGGACTGCCAAAATCGCGGCCTCATTGACGATGCTTGCCAGGTCGGCTCCGACCAGGCCTGGAGTCGATTTCGCTACATTCTCCAGGTTTACATCGGATGCAATACGCCGGTCCTTGATGTGTACTTTGAGGATCTGCAGGCGTCCTTTTATATCCGGGCGCGGCACTGTGACATGACGGTCAAAGCGACCGGAGCGGGTTAGGGCCGGGTCAAGTACATCCACGCGGTTGGTGGCGCCAAGCACCACGATTCCCTCTGCACCGCTGAAACCATCCATTTCCACGAGCAACTGGTTAAGGGTTTGGTCCTGTTCCATTTCACCGCCGCCGCCGCTGGAATTGCGCTTGCGGCCAGCCGCGTCGATCTCGTCAATGAAGATGATGCATGGAGCCTTGGAACGTGCCTTCTTGAACAGGGCACGCACGCGGCTGGCACCCACGCCCACGAACATTTCCACGAACTCGGAGCCAGCCGTGCTAAAGAACGGGACACCCGCTTCACCGGCGATGGCCTTGGCAAGCAGGGTTTTGCCTGTGCCCGGGTCACCGACCAGTAATACGCCGCGCGGCATTTGGGCGCCCATTTTATGGTACTGGGAATTGTCCTTGAGGAAGTGGACGATATCCACAAGTTCCTCGCGGCATTCATCCACACCGGCAACATCCCTGAAGGTGACATTGGGTACGGCTCCTTCGGTGAACTTCTTGCGGCTCGCCATCACGCCGCCTGAAATGCGGGTAATGCCATAACCCATCAGGCCCAGCATTGCCAGACTCAGGAAAATATCTGCACCTCTGCCCTCGGTCAGCGCATTAGGTTCCGCAATTTCATATTGAAGAGTAGACAGTTCCTTTTCACTTACCCCCAGTAGACTCATTTGTTCCAGAAACGAAGCCGAAGTGTCACGCCGTGTTGTGTGTTGCGTTCCATCCGTGTATAAAATGGTTAGCACGCCACTGGATCGCGAGTCCTGCACTTTTTGCACCGTTTTTGCGGAAATGGCGGATGCCACCTCGCTCAAGGGAATGGGGCTCTCCTGTGCTTTTGCATGCAGGATGAACGCGCTGATGATCAGCATTCCCATCATTACCAGGGCAAGACTTAGCTTGCCGTATTTATGTTTCTTAAAGAAGTCTACTAGTTGTGTAACAGATTGTTTCATGTTGTTTGCCTCGTTATCTCTATAGTTCGATGCTCTACATTCGCCCCATGCTACACCTTTAAGTACAGATTTTTGCTTTCAATTTCATCATTTTTGATTACAAATCTATTAATTTCAGTAAATCACAGGTTTTACCGTCATTGCGAGGAGGGTGCCTTTCCCGACGAAGCAATCTTACTCCTCAGACGGAAAATTGCTCGAAAATATGAGATTGCTTCGCAAAGAACCCTCGCAATGACGGGTTATGC
>JANMSY010000682.1:0-1558 GCA_031389865.1 Anaerolineales bacterium
TGCGGCGCTAAGGATGGGCGAAGAGTAGGGCTAACGTGTTTCTGCCCAAACCGTCATCCTGAACTTGTTTCAGGATCTTAATACTGACCCGGCGCAAAAGTAAGATCCTGAAACAAGTTCATACTCATTGGAGGCCGTTGAGAATTACGCCCCACTGTAATTCAAAGTTCAAAAGGTGTTCCGATCCGACGATACCAAGGCAATCTATCTGGCCATTCAAATTCTTCGTTAACTTGCATCAGTTTTTTGGACATGAACACCTTCCGCGATTGAGTTAGAGAATCAAACGCGGAAATAGTTACGCGAACATAGGATAGCGGAAATCTGGCGAGCAAGTCCTCGATAAGATTCGGCTCTACCTGGCAGGCACCAAAGTGCCGAACAATCCAAGGATGATTTATCAAGCCGGTAGATTCTTCAGGATACAATTCGATGCGTCGATTGCCACGCAAAGCCATTGTGGGCAGCAGGGGAATAAGGTTGTCCGAATATCCCCGACGTGTGTGAATTTGAAATATCAAATTCCCTGTTGTTGATACGACGAACAACCGGCAGTACACCGATACTTCTAGCGCCGCCCGTCGCCCAATATTTTCAATTCGAAAGCTGTTCCTGACAGTTCCCATTCTGGTCACTCGACGCTTCAGATTTGACGAAATACGAATATCGGGCACGATAATGTGAAGCGGCAAGAACCACGTTACCAAGCTACCAAACAGACCCAAAACAAATCCAAAAAATAGATCAGCATGCTCAACCATTTTTGATCTCCGAGAATGCTGAAAGCCTTACTCGCCCATGGCTCTAAACCAATCCCTTAACGATAGATGGAGCCTTAAAATCTCGTCTTCAGCAAGCGGTTTACAATGAGCAATCGGACCTCGCAACATATTGAGTTGCCATAGTACCCTGTTCACAGCCTTAAAGCTGGTAAATCTACCTTCAAAAGCTTCTTTATTTTGTTCAATAATCGTAGAAAGTTCTCCAAACGTAGTATAATCTAACAATTCAGCCGATCTCGGGACAGCGCCCATATCGACTTCCTTTTTTCGTAGATCCTCTGCCGCAGTTCTCACGGCAGGCGATATCGCGTCAGTCCACCACTCAGACCCGTGATGCTCCTCTAATGCTTCTGAGATAAGTTCCCGAATTGAGTTTTCGAGGCAATAAAAAATTCGGAAATTTACTGCCATTGCAGCCGCCTCCGCACGAAACTTTTCGTCAAACTGAGGATAGTACGTTTCGTCAATTAGCTCTGCTTGCGAACGCTGCTCTAATAATGAAATCTTAAACTCATCTTCGACGCCCCTCAATGCAGCGTTTACAAGAAGGTTATTTGTAGCAAACCGCTTTAATTGCCCAAGGGGTGACATAATTTATTCTTTCAAAAGTGTCTCTTTCAGGGCGGAAAAAATGGCATTAAATACCTTGGGATCATCCGTATCTGGCAAATTTAGGTTGATTGTATATCCAAATGACATGCCAACGTGATGAAGCTTTCTCATTGAAGGAAGGTTCGGTCCAAATGGATTGTTTGACGATGCAGGGTCACTTTGCG
>JANMSY010000040.1:0-2041 GCA_031389865.1 Anaerolineales bacterium
GAATTACTGGTCATCCATGCTCACAAAATGCTCCAAAATGGCGACAGCTTAACCTCCGTGTTCGATTTCTTATTTGCCAAGCAGCGTGCCTATGCTATTGCTTGACCTGCTCTTATCCTTCAAAACACAACTCACGAGTTACCTATTCACTTCCAGGTACAGTCTCGAAACGGACTACGAATAAAATGATCCATTTCGGCGACACACTGGTCAAGCATATTCGATTTGGCTCACAATTCAATGGGGGATATCCCAAAAACCAGACTGGGAGTTTCCCCAGTACCTATGGAACTGCTGGTCTCCATGCTCGTTCCTATACGACTTACATATTCGATCAGCCCAAACCGGCCTCCGTTAAACCAACCTTTCCACCTTCCAACGTAATGGTCCTCAATAATAAAAAAAGTCGGGATATCCGACTTTTAGGAAACTGATCTTCCTTAAAAATATATTATCGCCAGCGCGGAATACGCTCGGGTATCCGCTCATCACCCAACTCATGGCAGATAGCCCTAAGCCTATCGTGTGCGCCCAGCCACTTCAGATCACCAGGCTTCTCCTCCAACGGTACATCCCTGCGAAGAGTGGCCAATTGACGATAGAGAAGGGCCTCCTCCCAACGCTGTGACAGGCTTTCAGACAGGCTTGCAGCGCGGCCCGGGCTAACCGTTTTCAGCCCCCATTTTAGCGGCTCCCGTGGGATCGCCTCAAGGTGTTCATATCGCGAAAGCACAGCCGAAGCAGACTTTGCTCCCCAGCCCGGGATGCCGGGGTATCCATCCGCAGAGTCACCGACCAGCGCAAGCCAGTCCGGGATGGATTGTGGGGACACGCCGAAT
Organism: Anaerolineales bacterium; assembly: GCA_031389865.1. Lineage (GTDB taxonomy): Bacteria > Chloroflexota > Anaerolineae > Anaerolineales > Villigracilaceae > Defluviilinea. Next base: position 840 of record JANMSY010000040.1, read on the forward strand.
TTTTCCAGAACCCCAGATTCGTCCATTACATTATCGCGTCGGCGGTCCCAACAGACGATCTGACTGCCAGACACCAACTGCGCCAGATCCTTATCCGGTGAGCAGACAACGATCTGTTCAACGGCCTTGTTCTTTCGGAAGCGCATTGCGGCAGTCCCCAACGCGTCATCGGCCTCAAACTCCAGCATGGGCCAGACGACTACGCCGAGGGCGGAAACAGCCTCCTCAGCCAATGCGAACTGTGCCAGGAGTTTTGGGTCAATCCCTTCGCCCGTTTTATATCCTGGGAAGAGGTTATTACGGAACGACTCGATGACGTGGTCAAAAGCAACCGCAACATGAGTCACGCCGGGAGTCGTCAACAGCATCAGCAGGCTTCTTACCAGCCCAAGAGTCGCGCCCACCTCACGACCATCTGGAGCCTTCTTTGGAGGCGCGCCAAAGTGATTTCGAAACAATTCATATGTGCCATCCACCAAATGGATCTTCATGTGCCGCTCCTGACAGGCGCATCGAGAAATGCATGGATCATGGGAACCAGCCAATCCGCGCGGTCTACAAGCGTTACATGTGACGTGCCGGGCAGCACAGCAAGTTGTGAATTCGGCAGGCCTGCAGGCAAGTCACCGAAGAGGCCACCGCCAAGTAGTCGGAACATCTCCACTGCGTGCTCCGGGCGGACGAGGTCAGAGTCTCCGAGAATCAGCAGGGTGGGCGCCGTAATTGCACGTAGCGTTTCATCACTTAGATCCCGCAACTGCCGATCCATCTGCGTCTTCTTCTCAAACAGCGCGGCGAAATTTTCGGGTTGCGGGGCGATCTGCATGTATTCCTCATGCCATGGAGACCCAAACATCATTTCGGGTTTCATCTCTCCAAAGCCATCCATCAGCCCCGGGTGGACACCACTCAAGTTGTAGGTGACCGAGGCAAGCACAAGTTTGTGCAGCACCTGCGGATGCCGGATGGCAAGATGCAGGGCCACGCTTGCCCCCATGCTGTAACCAAAGACGTCGGCTTTTTCGATCCCCAACTGAGGGAGCGCAGCGGCCACGTCATCTGCCAGTCCTTCGATGGTCAACGGGCGGTCAATGTCCGCAGTGCGCCCATGCGCCTGCAGCTCGAAGGCGATAACCTGACGGGTCTCCCTGGCACCGCCCGCCAGGGCAGGTGTGGCAAGGCCAGGCAGCAGCTTCCCAAAT
>JANMSY010000105.1:0-2266 GCA_031389865.1 Anaerolineales bacterium
TCAAAAGCACATTTGTCGCCATCGTATCTCATGAACTGCGTACGCCGTTGAACGCCATTCTTGGTTATGCTGAAATGTTCAAAGAGGCTGTTTACGGACTCATGAATGAAAAGCAGGTCAATATGGCAGACCGCATCATGAGGAATACGCAACGTCTGCTTGGCCTGATCAATGACCTGCTCGATCAGGCACAAATGGAAGCAGGAAAATTGACCATAAAAATGGCTCCTGTGAGGCCCGCAGAACTGCTTGAAAACCTGCATAGCGTCATGGATAAAACTGCATCAGACAAGGGACTGAGGCTAACCAGCGACATTGACGCCAACCTTCCTGAAGCATTGATCGGTGATGCGGCGCGGTTGCAGCAGGTCCTGGTCAACCTTGTGAACAATGCTGTTAAATTCACTGACCAGGGTTCAATACATGTTGGGCTATTTTTTTCACCTCCAAACAAATGGAGTATTCGTGTCTCAGATACAGGGCATGGAATTTCCGAGTCAGAGCTGCCCCATATCTTCGATACGTTCCGTCAGGTGGAGGGAACAGCCACTCGTGTGCACGGAGGGTTTGGCCTGGGTCTCTCCATTGTCAAACAATTGGTGAGTCTGATGAATGGTGAGATCAAAGTGAAGAGTAAAACGGACATGGGCACAACTTTTATCATCAATTTACCCATGATCGTCTCCGAATCTACAAAAAAGGATTGGACTTTATCATGAGCATACTTGCATTGATCATTGAGGACGATGAAGACCTTGCCAGCATCTTTGCAGAGGCATTACACGGCGTAGGCTTTGAGGTGGAGCACGTTGCTGATGGAAGGCTGGCCGAGGAGAGACTAAAAAATGGGCCACCGCCATTCCTGATCCTGCTGGATATGCATCTTCCCCATGTTTCAGGAGGTGACATCCTGACAAACATCATCAAGAAGGAAGAGCATCTTGCCAAAACAATGGTCATCCTCACGACAGCCGATGCACGCATGGGCGAGACGTATGGCGAGATGGCAGATTTTGTGATGATCAAGCCCATCTCCTTTGTGCAATTGCGAGACCTGACCAGCCGTTTGAAGCCAAAGGAAGAATAAAGCTTGAACAGTATCAGGGAATGCTGGTCAACATCCAAAACGTATCGTGTTCTGCTCATTACATCAATTGTTTACACGATTCTGCGCCTTGCAATCCAGGTTTTCCTTTTTGCCGACGCATTTAGCCCAGAGGCTGTTGCAGAGGGGGTGCAAGTCTCAGCCGATCTACAGCAGTCGTATATTGCTTCGGCGCAGCATTTTAGCACACGCGAAGACCTGTACTTAAAAGGTTCTTTGGAACATGTAGAGGCTCATTACCTCTACTCCCCCGCCTTTGCTTTTTTCTTGAGCCCAATCCTGCTCCTGCCTTTGCCGATCCTGTTGCCATTGATGGTGCTCATTCACATCGCCGCGTATGTTTTGTTATATATAGGGTGGGACCGTATATTCCAAAAAAACAATCTGAAACATATTTCGAGGCAGTGGGCGTATTTATTGCCGATCTATCTTGTGTTCTCGCCTTTCTGGGACGACCTGTCCTATATGAACACATATATGATCATAGCCCTTTTCACCACTTTTCTGATCGATGCCATCCTGCAGGAAAAATTGGGTTGGACGATTTTCTGGCTCGGAGTGGTCATTCTGCCTATTAAGCCCCATTGGGCATTTGCGCTTGCACTCCCACTGTTACTAGGACGATATAAATTCTTTTTCAAATTAATTGCCGGGTCGATCATTGCGTATCTCGCTGTAGCTGGGATCACCATCCTTGCAGGCGGTGGGGACTACGGACTACAACAATATCAGGATTACTTCGGATTCCTTGCCCGCCTCTCGCGTGACTATCCCTGGTGGGGTCCCGATAAGCCTTTTCTTGGCTACAACCACTCCATCCTGCAAATTGTTCTGTATTTCCTTGGAGTATCTGCCGCGAACATGCGTATTGCAACGCTCATAAAACTTCTTCTCCTGCTGCCTCTGGGATGGGTTGGGCTAAAATTCCTGAGCAAACCTATGGACAAAGCGGGTCATGAAGTTCCGCAGGTTGCACTGGCCTTTGCATTTGCCCTTTATCTCGGAGCATTTATCTGGCTGGACATGGTCTGGGAGTTATCACTGGGATTGGTCATCTTTGCCTATTTACTCGCAACAACCCAGCAAAAGTGGATTAGAATGCTGCTGTGGATGCTCTTTGCCCCCTACGCGCTGTTGGATATCTGGCGGCTGGTCAGTTAC
>JANMSY010000210.1:0-2009 GCA_031389865.1 Anaerolineales bacterium
GATGAAAGTTTTGAAGATCAAATGAACATGGAAGCCTATTACACGTACAAGGAAATCAAATCAATGAAAGAGATGACATTGACACACAGCGGGCCTTTTTCCTTTTTGGAGTTCCGCCATGGACCGATGAGCATGGTGAATGAAAATGCCGTGGTGGTGGGGATGTTGTCAGATGCGAATCTAGTCCATGAGGCGAAGGTGCTTGAAGAGATGCAAGAGCTTGGAGGCACAGTGGCAAGCTTGGGTGACGCTTCGCGGGAGGCGGATGTCAAGTTTGAGTCAGAAATCCCGGAGAATGTACGCAGTGTCCTATATCTGCCGGTGTTGCAGTTGATGGCGTTCTATCGTTCGCTCGCTAAAGGTTTGAATCCCGATCGCCCGACCAATTTGACGGCGGTCGTGAAATTAGATTTTTGATCAAAAAGGAGAGAAGTATGAAAAAGTTACTGTTCGTTTTTGTGATGGCGAGTTTGTTGCTTGCCGCGTGCAGAAGGAGAACCACATGACCAAAATCACTTTCATTGGCGCGGGGAGTTTGGGCTTCACGGGCGAACTCGTGCGCGACATCCTCACTTTTCCGCTTTTGGAGGATGCCACCATCTCATTGATGGATATCCACCCTGAACGGCTCGCCTGGGCAAAAAAGGGCGTCGAAAAATTGATCGCAGCGGGCAACCGTCCAGCGCAGGTGGAAGCGACGCTCGATCGGGCAGAGGCGCTCAAAGGGGCGGACGTCGTATTGACCACGATCCTCGCTGGCAGTACGGAAGTCTGGCGGCATGATATTGAGATTCCCAAAAAATACGGCGTGGATATCAACGTCGGCGATACACGCGGACCGAGCGGCATCTTCCGCTTCCTGCGCACGATCAACCCGATGATGGATATTGTCCGCGATATGGAAAAATATTGCCCGAATGCGGTGTTGTTGAATTACACCAATCCGATGGCGATGTTGTGCGCCGCGATCCAACGCCAGACTTTTATTAACGTCACTGGTTTATGTCATTCCGTGCAGGGCACGGCGATGATGTTGGCTGCATGGATCGGTGCAAAATATGAGGAAATTGATTACGTGTGCGCGGGCATCAATCATCAGGCGTGGTATCTCGAATTCAAATGGAACGGGGTGGACGCGTATCCGTTGATTCACAAAGCGGTTACTGAGAACCCGCAGATCTATAACCATGAACAGGTGCGCAATGAGATGTATCTCGCGCTTGGAAAATTTGTCACCGAATCGAGCGGGCACAACTCTGAATACAACCCGTGGTTCCGCAAGCGCCCTGATCTCATTGAAAAATATTGCACGCATGGCACGGGCTGGAACCCTGGTGAATATGCCTACATCCTCAAGGAGTATCAGCACAACGAAGCCACGTGGCAGGAGCAGGTCACGGAACGGCTGGCCCAACAGTTAACCTCCGAAGACCTCGAGCGGGGTCATGAATACGCCGCGTACATCATCAATGCCCTGAAAGGCGGCGACATGTTCAAGTTCAACGGAAACGTCCGCAACACGCATCTCATCACCAACCTGCCCGAAGGCGCGTGCGTCGAAGTACCTGTCGTCGTGGATAAGGCTGGTTTCCACCCAATCCATGTCGGCGCGCTGCCGGCGGAATGTGCATTGCTCACCCAGCTCTCGAGCGGTATCGAAGAGATGGCGATCACAGCATCCATCGAGGGCGATCCCACCATGGTCTATCGCGCCATCGCACACGACCCGCTCACATCCGCTGTGTTATCTCTTGCCGAGATCCGCCAGATGACGAATGAACTCTTCGCACAACACAAGGAATATTTGCCGCAATTCAAGCATCATGTGGCGTAGGATATTCACGATCTTTCTCCTTTCATCTTTCCTGACAGGATGTAAACCCGCTTCTCTGTCATCTGTACCCGCCTCCGTTTCGACGAAAGGTCCTGCCCTTATGACTCCTCCCGCTTCCCCTTCCAGCGATTGGTGGCATCCCACTGTGGGACTCACCTGGCAATGGCAGATCGGC
>JANMSY010000246.1:0-1992 GCA_031389865.1 Anaerolineales bacterium
ATACTCCTCCATTCCCACTTTTACAAGACATTCCATTGCCAGTTCATGCTGGGCTTTGCCGGGGCGTCTGACCCAGCCCAATGAACCATAGGTTCCCATCATCACCACGTCCAGGGCGTTGGTGGGGAAGTCCCAGTCTGCGCTTGTGCGCTGCGGAACGTATCCAACAAATTTGCGATTTTCGGCATACGACTTTCCGAAGATTTCAATGGTGCCAGCTGCGCTTGGGATGATACCCAGCACGGCTTTAATGAGCGTGGATTTTCCCGCGCCGTTTGGACCGATGATGGCTACCAGCTTACCCGCCGGGATCGTGAGATCCACATCCCAGAGGACAGGCTTTTCGCGATACGCTACAGTCAGGTCTTTGATCGAAACAGGAGGATGATTATTTGTATCTGTCATGGGATCACCTCAGTGCCTTCACAACCGTATCTACATTAAATTTCACCATGCCAATATACGTGCCTTCCGGCGTGCCAGCCTGCCCCATTGCATCCGAGAATAACTGGCCGCCGATCTGCACATCCCAGCCCTGCGCCTGGGTCGCTTTCTGCACAGCCTCGATGGTTGCCGGGGGCACAGATGATTCTACAAAGATGGCTTTGATCTCACGTTCTGCCAGGAATGCTGCCAGAGCCTGAACGTCTGCAGCACCCGCTTCAGCGGCTGTGCTTGTGCCCTGCAAACCACGCACTTCCACACCATATTGCGCGCCAAAATATCCAAAAGCGTCGTGAGCCGTGACCAGCACGCGCGAGGATTCGGGAACGGTGGCGATTTGCTCACGCACGTACGTATGCAGCTCATCGAGCTGGGCGAGATAGTTTTGTGCGTTCGTTTCGTATAAATCCCTGGAGGTTGGATCAAGTGCGGACAGATCCTTAGCCACCTTTTCGACCGCAAACTTCCACAGGGTGACGTCGAACCAGATGTGCGGATCAAATTGACCCTCATACAGCGGAGACTCCTGAAGGATGTTTGTGTCGATCTCGGATGCCACCGCGTGCGTTGCCTTGCCTGAGGCTTCCATCTTCTCGAATACTTCCACCATCCGCCCTTCAAGATGGAGTCCGTTATAAAAGACAACATCGGCATTTTCAAGCCGGGTCACATCACTTGCTGTGGGCTTGTAAAGATGCGGATCAATTCCGGGACCCATTAATGCCTGCACCTGCACACGGTCACCGCCTATGTTGATAACAATGTCTGCGATCATACCAGTGGTCGTCACTACGTTGATCGGTCGTTCAGCAATTGGGAGGTCGGATGCGCCGGAGGGTGTGGAACAGGCGGAAAAGAGGAACGAGGCGAGTACTATTAATCTCAGAATATGCTTCATAAATAGATCCTTATTTTGTAAATTTCGGGAGGAACGCGCCCGTGCGCTTCATGTATGCACGATAGTCATCACCGAACTTTTCGATGAGATTAGCTTCTTCTCTGGGCGTCCGGATCGCCATGAGGATAAATGCCAATATGCCAAGTGCAGCGATAAACCAGTTATCTGCCATCATCCCAAACGAAATGAACAGGGATGATCCGACGGTGTAAAGAGGGTGGCGCACCCAGCGGTAGGGTCCGTGCGTCACAAGGGTATGCTGCTTGCGCGTGGCGCTGGTCGGTGTAATTCCGCTGCCGATACTGCTGAACAACCAGTAGACCGAAAACATGCACAGGATCCCAATGAGTACGCCGAGCCAGCGCACCCAGTCTGGCAGGCCGATCTGTGACCATGCCATCCAGCGCGGGTTGACCAGGTACAGGACGGGACTGAGCCAAAGGAGCAGGCCGCCGGCCTTTATAAGGGTCATCAATACGGAGCCATCAACGCTTCGGGAAATTCTCTCACCGCTGTCTTGATCCGCTTTGCGGCGAAAGTATGCTGAAATGCCTATGCTGGTGAAAAGCACCAGGGCGGCTGTGATACGGAAAATATTTTCGTTCATGATTTTGGTTTCCTCGTTTATAAATTGTGCAGGTGGCTGGGTT
>JANMSY010000265.1:0-2231 GCA_031389865.1 Anaerolineales bacterium
GTCCTCGACCAGCACGAAGCCATCGTAACGGCTGTCGAAAATGAAGATGCGGAAGCCGCCCGCCAGGCGATGATCAAGCACCTGGCCTTCTCACGTGAAGTATTGGAAGATCTTTCCCATTTACGCAAGGATGCCAAAAAATGAAAAGTGAAGCCTCTCCGCTGAAAGTTGCCGTCGTTACAGGTGCTGCACAAGGAATCGGCCGGGCGATTGCGCGACGATTGGCTCGAGATGGTTTCGCAATTGCCATGGTGGATATAAACTCTGAGGCACTGGACGCAGTCAAAAAAGAAATTGAAGGTCTCGGAGCACAGGCTTTGGCCCTGAAGGCCGACCTAACCAAAGTGGATGAAATTCAAAAGGTAATTGAACGCGCTGGTGAATGGGGCGAGCTGACCGTACTTGTTAATAACGCCGGTCGCGTTGTGATCACTCCATTTCTCGAAATTGCCGAGGCCGAGTGGGATGCCATTCTGACGCTTAATCTGAAGACCGTTTTCTTTGCAATGCAATCCGCAGCCAGACAAATGACGGCCGGGGGCCGTATCGTAAATCTTTCCTCCATCTCGGGCCGTTCAGGACGTTCAGATCAGGCGCATTATGCTGCTGCCAAGTGCGCCGTGATCAGCCTTACTCAATCCGCGGCGCTTTCCTTTGCGTCACAGGGTATTACCATCAACGCAGTCTGCCCGGGTGTAGTGGATACACCCATGACGACCGGGATCCATGAAATTCGCGCGGGCGCTTTGGGCATCACACCGCAAGAATCGCTGGCTCGGATGGTTGCCAAAATTCCAATAGGTCGTCTTGAAACCACAGAGGATGTAGCCGGAGCCGTTTCATTTTTGTGTTCACCGGATGCAGCCTATATTACCGGACAGTCGCTCAATGTGGACGGTGGGATGGAAATGAATTGACGACTCCGCCTCGCATCGCCGACCTCGCGGCCGGGGAATGGCGGGAACATGCCCGCTTTCCGGGCATCTATATGAAGGGCTTACTGACATCAGCGGATAATCCGCTTGCCAGTGTAAATGTTGTACAAGTCCCAGTTGGCGGCAATATTGGCCGTCACCGCCACGCGCAACAGCTTGAAACAGTCTGGATTATCAGGGGGCAGGCGATCCTGACTTTAGACCAGACGGAGGTGTCTATCAAAGATGGACAAATAATAGCCATACCGATCGGACTTGAACATGCTTTGCGAAACGAAGGCCCGGCCCTGGTGGAACTGCTGACTTTCTTTACTCCCCCAATCACTTGAGCAAAAAAGCGGTACATACCGGTGCTGTAAGCCAAGTCATTAAAAATAACCTGACGGCGAGCACTTCACAAGTCAACGTTTCAATTCCTCGCCAAAGATAAGAACCCGCTGCACGCAGGTGATCATTTCCAATAGAAAGGAACCAGCCTATTGACGTGATGGTATATACCGCTTCATTCCAATTGTAAACTATTTCAGCAACAATAAACTCTATTTATATTACTTTAGAACGAAGGAGAGACTTCATGAACAGCAAGAAGAGTATGCTTCTCAAGTTATTAAGTGTAATGATCGTCCTCAGTGTATTAATCACGGCCTGCGGCACTCCCGCGACCGAGGCGCCCGCAATGACGGATGAACCCGCCGCTACCGACGCGCCGGCAGCGACCGAAGCACCTGCGGGAAAGATCTACGATGGGGTGACCATCGACATCCTCACTTTTGTGGGCCCCCAGGTCGCTGAACCACTTCAGCGCCGCGGCCCGGATTTCACAGCCCTCACCGGCGCAACTGTCAATATCATCACAGTACCCAACAGTGAGTTATACCAAAAGGTCTTGACCGATGCTGTGTCCGGAACGAACGCTTATGATGGTTATCTCTTCGCTCCAGCCTGGATCACAGATTTTGCCCCCGCAGGTTTGGTCGAAGACCTCACTCCTTATGTTGAAGCAGATGCAGCCCTGGAATGGGATGACGTTGCGCCATTCTTCCGCGATTTCAACTCATACGATGGCAAGGTATACAGCATTCCACTTGATGGCGACATGCACATGGTCTATTATCGGATTGACTCGCTGGAAGAAGCTGGTCTTGAGCCTCCGAAGAGCTGGGACGATTATCTGGCTGTCGCAAAAGCACTCAACGGCAAAGACCTTAATGGTGATGGGGAAGGTGACTATGGCTCCTGTATTTCCAAAGCCCCGGCACAGCAAGCCTACTGGTGGATCTGGTCTATTGCTGCGCC
>JANMSY010000332.1:0-3010 GCA_031389865.1 Anaerolineales bacterium
GGACGCTTGCGGAACCACGGGTTGTATTCAGAGTTATGCCCGCTCGACTCGGTGACAAACTTGCCGATCGCCAGATACATTTCATTGCGCACGGGTTCGACGTTATAGATTTCTGGTTGCTCGGTGATGGCCTTGTGGATCAGCGGATACGCATCCCTGCCGTTCCATTTATATTCGAGATACCACGCCTGATGGTTGATGCCCGCGCACAGATAATCAATTTCATTGAACGGCGCACCGATCCATTCAGCCAGCATCATGGCAGTCCCCTGTACAGAATGACAAAGACCCGTGACCTCAATGAAGCTCTGTCGCTGGAGCGCGGCGCACAACATGGCCATCGGGTTGGTGTAGTTCAGCAACACCGCATTCGGGCAATATTTTTCCATATCGCGGACAATATCCAGCATGGGGTTGATCGTGCGCAGGAAGCGGAAGATACCGCTCGGTCCGCGTGTATCGCCAACATTGATGTCAATGCCATATTTCTTGGGAATTTCAATATCATGCCCCCAGACGTCCGTGCTGCCCGCGAGGATCGTGGTCAGGACCACGTCTGCACCCTTGAGCGCTTCCGCACGATCGAGCGTCGCTTCCACCTTTGCCGGACGGTTACCCGCCGCTATCAATTTTTCGACTCCTTTTTTCGCCCACTCGAGCCGCCCCGCATGGATGTCCATGAGCGAAAAGGTCGCGTCCTCCAAAAGCGGAAAGGTGAGAATGTCGCGTACCAGTTCGCCAGTGAAGCCGAGACTGCCTGCGCCGATGAATGCTATTTTTGTCATATTGTCTCCTAGTTATTTTTATGTCATCGCGAGGTGGTTGCTTCGGGCAACGTGCGCCCTCGCAATAACATGATACTTACCACGGTGCACCACACAGATCAATTTCACCTGCGGGCCAGGCGCGATCTTCCAGAGTCAGGATCATCACGCATGTTGTCAGTATCCGACGCTGGTTTTCCTGCCAGAAGTAAAGTGCATCGGCAGCGAACCGCCAGTGGGCACATTCATAAAACGGACGGGTCTCATCAGCACAGATCAGCAGCCCAAACGGGACTCGCATTTCGTCCTGCATAAATGACGCTGTTGCTGCCAGTAATGCCGAGCCATATCCCTTGTGTTGGTATTTTGGGCGAGTCGCCACGCCGCCGACACCAGCCGCCCAGACCATTTCAGCGCCAACCTTGATCTCACGTTTGGGCAGGAACAGTTGTGTAACGAGTTCTTCGTTGAGGAAGCCTAGCACCATCCAATCCGGGGTTGTCCATTGGATGCTGGAGAATTCAGGATCATCGTCGCCTTCATCTCCGGCAAAGGCGATGTGGTCCAGCGCGTCGATCTCGCCCTGGAGTTCAGGCGTGAGTTCAGCGTGAGGGATAAACTGGACCTGGATGTCTGTCATTTGAGATTGGAGGAACTAAGTTCCTTTACCTGCATCTGGTTAACGCGTTTGGTACTGCCTGTGACTGATGAATCAACACGGATCTTTCCCAGAATATTGTAGCCAGTCGATTCGTCCCAGATGCCTTCATTGGCAAACTGAACTGCAAAAAGCGCATTCGACTGCAATGACTCCGCTTCGTCAGGAAGCCAGAGAGCAAGGTTGTATTCCATCTCTTGCATTCCAGATGGCAGGCGAATCCTGGCTGTGAAGGAGGAAGAACCAGGTTGCCATGCGCGCGGGTCGAGTTCGAGTCTTGTGAGGAAGATCGAATTGGGTTCCTGCAGCACAACATACAACGGACGTGGATTCATCAGGGATGCAAAGCCGCTATTGATGATATTCGCAGTTAGGTTGAGCAGACCGCCAGGCCGCACCTGCTCATTGAAATCAGCGGATGTCAGTGACAGGCGATAGCCAAGGCGATTCGTGACCTCCTCCATACAGCCGCCCTCTTCCCAACTGCGCAGGATGCCCTTGTGATAGGCTTCGTTGATGGCCGAGAAGTGAAGCAGTTCCATTTCCTCTGTTGCGGTTGCACATTCGGAGCGCGGCGGATTTGGGGCACAGGTCTCGCCGCTCATCGGTGTGAAACGGGTCAGTTCGGCGAGATAGGCCTGGTCACGGACAATCGTGTTGACGCCGTCGCGTTCATACGTACCGACATCCGTATCGCTCGAGAGGAAACAATCGTTGTGATGAGCCACGTGCGCTTCCGCCGCATCCATTGGGTCTGGATACATCTCGATGATGTTGGCAGGATAGCGCACCTGGACATAGCGGTTTGGAATGGCGGCGACAAGTGCGTTAAGAATATCGCGTTTGTCAGTGAGGTTATCCAGTCCGTTCGTGGAGGTGTGCCATTCACCCCACGCGCCGATGAAACCAGCTTCCACCCAGGCGATGACATCCCCGTTCGTTTGCAGGAGCGGAGTCAACTGTTCAATGTGGCGCAGGATCTGGGCTTTGCTTGCATCGGGTTCGGAATTCGGCCACGGTCCCGCGTTGTAGGCAAAGCGGATGATAGCCTTGACGCCCGCGTCGCGGATATCCGCGAAGTTCGTGCCGAATCCATTAAGCGCATCCTGAGGGATATCCGTTTCACGCCACTCGTCGAGGCGGATGTTGAGATGGACGAGGGTTTTCCCCAATAGGCGGGTGGAACTGAAACCTGCGGGGCCTGGGAGAATATGAGGCGTAAAGAATCCGCGCTCGGGGTTGAGGAGAGCGGCATCAGAGGCGACATAGGTGTGGGTCACAGTGGCAGGCTCAGGTCCAGTTTGAGGCGAGACGGGTTGACATCCAAAGATGAAATATGAAAGCATGCACTGAGCTATGCCGAAGTGAAGTAAGAGGGTGAACAGTCGTTTCATATCTGCTTAAATTGAGGAAGATATGCGGCTTGTTCTGCAAGCAACTCGTTCGCGAGCCTCGTCGCCATGTCAAAAGATTCAACGTATCCATCCAGAACGAGGGCCTGAATAAATTTATCACGGTCGCCTTCCAGCGCAGACTCGACAATCGTTTCAACCCATTGATAGCGAGTGGCAAGCGTGCCAACGATTGC
>JANMSY010000623.1:0-2582 GCA_031389865.1 Anaerolineales bacterium
CTGAAATCGAGATTCAATTCATAGCGGAAGAGATTGAAGTTCTGCTTGAGATCAGCAACCCGCGTATCGGCCACGGTCAGGTCATAGTTTTGAGGCAGCCATGATCCCAGAAGGAAGCGGCGCAGCATCGCCAGCCCAATACTGTCTTCGAACAGCTTCCCGATCACGTTATCGTTTGCATCCAGCACTTCCCATTCATCGCGCAGGATCGAACTCCAGCCCCTGCGTCGCAAGGCACCGACCTTTTGATTCATGACGGTATCCACCACATCGTACGCGGCGGAAAAATCCACGATCTGGCGCGCCTTGATGCTCAACACTTCCTGTGTCTTGTTTTCATCACCATACACACGGATATCCTCGCGCAGGCGGAACATTTTTTGCTCGCTGAACATGACGAGCCTGCCGGCTGGGTCATAAAAGCGGAATTTGCCTGTGAGTGCAATTGCCTGGCGTTTGAGCACATAGCTTGGGAATTGAAAAATTGGATTCATACATTCTCCTTGAAACAAGTAGGTCGTTGCTCGTAGTTGGCAGCTGAAGCCGTTACTACGAATTAAAAAATCTGGACTTTCGTACCCACGCCTGGCATGTGGACGTAATCCTCTTCAGGTGGGACGTTGGGCTGGGTCCAGAGGTAAATGAATTTTGCCGCGGCGGAAGGCAGATTCACACAGCCATGACTGCGCGGACGACCATAATCATTATGCCAGTATGCTCCATGAAAGGCATTGCCTGCACCTGTAAAGAATGAGCACCACGGCACACCTGGCAAACTATACACAGATTCATTCTCAATTGCATCCCCTTCATTCGTCATGTGAATGGATGGACCCTTATGATAGGTACGGAATTCACCCCTGGGGGTATCGGTCCCTTTGACGCCGCTCGAACAGCGTTCCGAGAAAACAAGTTTCTCGCCTTCGAAGGCCGTCACCAGTTGAACTGAAAGATCTATTACAATCTTTTTTTCCTCATCCGGAACTTCCGGCGACAGGAGCGTCAACTCATCGTTGGGAACAAGCCGCATATCATGCGATGAAACGTAAAAGTGTTTCTTCAGATAAGAATCATAAATCTGATACCAAATGCTCTTTTCATCCTTCGTGACAATCACTTTCGTGACCCAATGGGTTGTGCCATAATAGATACGATGAGCATTGTCAGCATAGACGTATGGGGCTTTTCTCGTGATGCTGAATGGAACTGTGATCTCACCCAATTGTCCATTTTCGGGAATTTCGAATTTCGGCTTCTGGTAAATTGTTTCCACAGGCTGGATCCAGCCTGAATAGGTATAGCCTTCTCCGTTAATTTGATACCAGGCGCTGTTGAACGGGTTCCCCTGTTCGCCGTTTTCATCCACAGAAGTAATCTCAACGACCTGGTCCGCGCCGAAGTGGTGGATCTTATTGGCGTTGAACGTAGGCAGATCGTAGAGAGGAATTCCGCTCCAGGTGATGCGTCCCTGTGTGGGCAGCGCGGCGGCAAGGGCGCGGTCTACGCGCAAGTCTTTGAGTGCGAGTGCAAGTGTTCCTGCGCTCGCAAGTTTGAGAAATTCACGGCGGGTGAGTTGAGGATTGAGCATACAGTAAGTTTAACCGGAAAGGAGCGAAGTGTGCGGCGACTCCTGTCCGTTATTATGATTTTCTTATACTAAACCCGCTGGTTTACGGTGTTGGGGTACGGGTGGGGGTACGGGACGGCGTACGGGTAACGGTGGCAGTCACAGGCTTGGTGGGAGACGGAGTCCGGGTAGGGGTGCGCGGTCTGGCTGTTTGGGTGGGTGTTTCGGTGACAATTGCAGCAAGATGTTCCTCTGCTTCCGCGCGCAATCCCAGGGTCATGGAATCTTCGGGCAGGTCTAATAACATTTGCCAGTATTCCGCGGCATTATCCAGGTCGTTGCGTTCCTCATATGCGAGAGCGCCCCAATAATAAACCTGCGCTTTTTGCTCGTCTGTTTCCGCCAGATCCTCAGCCTTATTGAGTTCCAATGCCGCGCTTCCAAAACGTTTTTGCAGGATGTGCAGGCGAATGCTCGCCAGGCGCGCATCGAACGAGTTGGGGAAAAACAACAGGACACGATCAAGATCTTCTTCTGCCTGCTCGCCGCGGCCAAGTTCCACATTGGAGAGGAAGCGGTACAGATAGGGCTCTCGTCGATTTCGATCAAGCACGCTGACCTTGTTCATGGAGTTGATCGTCTCTTCATATTCCTTGTTGTTGAAGTGCATTTCGCCCAGCAAGAGGTAGGCTGCAGCATCGCTCGCATTGTATTTAAGATAAATATCCAGTGCCCTGACTGCCTTTTCTTCATTGCCGGTTTCGGCGTAGATCTGGCCCAGCAACAAATACGTGGGAAGATGAGTGACATCCAATTGATTGGCACGCTCGGCTGCGCTCAGGGCGAGCTTCAGATCGTCCTCCTGCAGGCGTGCCCGCGCAAGATGGAAGAACACGAGAGGCGAGTTGGGCAGGCGTGAATCAGCCTGGGCAAGATCACTGAGCGCGCCTGAAATATCGTTCTGTTTTATTCGGGCAACGGCACGTTCCAGATAGGCTTCTCCAAAATTTGGGTC
>JANMSY010000627.1:0-15647 GCA_031389865.1 Anaerolineales bacterium
TCTTGCCAATTTCCTTCGATACGGTGTTGCGCTCTGCCTTCAAAGCTTCCACCTGCGTAAGCAGAGTACGGCGCTTTTCATCGAGCCGAAGAACGTCATCCACAGGAGAAGAGTCCATTTGGCGGTTCGTGAGTGCCGTGCGGACAAGGTCAGGTTTCTCGCGGATCAGGTTCAGGTCTAACATGTTGCACCTCCGTGCAGGAATAGAATACGCCCCCGGTCCATTTGCAGGACGAGGGGGCGTCTCGTGGTGCCACCTGCTTTACCCCCACCGCTCCTTCGAAGCACCTCCCCCATTTTCTCGAAAATGGGGCAGGCCGGGAGGGGGTCTCTCGGATTGCGCTGTAACGGGCGCTCGCGTCTCTCTTACAATACGTCACGTTGAAAACGTGACCTACTCCTACGAGAGCAACTCGGTGAAGTGGATTTCGCTGTCTGCCCGGCCGCCTCGCACTGACCGACGGCTCTCTGAACGGTTCAACAGGTACTTGTCTTCACGCTGTTTTATTGAGCGTGATTATACACTTCCAGAGAAGGGTGTCAAGCAATGCCGTTTTCGTATAATAGACTTTATCGGTACTAAGGAAAAACGTCCCGAAGGTTGGTGTTCCACACCCATCGCAGCCGAAAAATAACCTTCGGGACGGTGTAGGTACACTATTTCCAATAATATCTCATATAAAGCATTCTGTGGGCCCCGGAGGAAAGATGTTGCAGGATATTCATGATCACCAGAAGTTTGAAGAAAAAGATGTGCGTGTCATAGGCAGCCGCATTGCTGATGGGATCGAATCTCAATTGCTTGTAATGCAGACGCCTTTTGGCTATCGCCGCGCTGCAGAGCTGTTTCGTCCCGAAAGGGAGGGTTCGCTCGCCGCTATTTTATACATTCACTGGTACGAGCCTCAGTCACAGGATTCCAATCGCAGTCAGTTCGTGGAGGAAGCAAGGGAGATGGCGCGCGGCGGAAGCGTGTGTCTCCTCATCGAAACTTTATGGTCCGATCCTGATTTCTTCATCAAGCGTACCCAGGCGGATGATCTCCAAAATTCCATGCAGGAAGTCGTGAACATTCGTCATGCGATGGATCTGCTCCTCTCCCAGCCAAATGTGGACTCCAACCGTTTTGCGTGCGTGGGTCATGACTTTGGCGGGATGTATATGGTGCTGGCTGGAAGCCTGGACCGGCGCCCGACTCATTATGTTGTGCTGGCGGCAACGCCGCGTTTCCCAGACTGGTACCTGTATTCCCCTCCACTGGAGGGGCAGCCACGAGAGGCTTTTATCCGTCAATTTTCTGCGCTGGATCCAATCACCCATATTCCAACTCTTTCACCGGCGTCTGTCCTTTTCCAATTTGGGACAGATGACCCGCATGTGCCAAAGGAACGTGCCGAAGAATTTTTCCACGCGGCCCAGGAACCAAAGGAAATAGGATGGTACGAGTCTGGGCACGAATTGAACGCGGATGCCGCCGCGGATCGCACAAGCTGGCTAAAGAGGAAGCTCGCCTGATAGGAAGAAAGGACTTGCTTTTTCCTATTTTGCCCTGAATTCTTATATTCCAAATGTGGTATATTTTGGTAAGGAGCGAAATATGAATGAGCGAATCCTGATTATTGAAGACGACCAGCAAATCCTAAAATTACTTCAACGTGGACTTGCCTATGAAGGCTACACTGTAGACACCGCTACCGACGGGCGGATGGGGCTTATCCTTGCCCGTGACCACACCCCTGACCTGGTGATCCTGGATTGGATGCTGCCAGGTATGGATGGGTTGGAGGTCTGTCATCGTTTGCGAACCGGCGGCTCGATTCCTATTTTGATGTTGACCGCCAAGGATACCGTTCAGGATCGTATCCAGGGCCTGGACGCGGGCGCAGATGATTACATGATCAAGCCGTTCAACCTGGACGAACTGCTGGCGCGCGTCCGTGCCTTGTTGCGCCGCACCCAGCCTGAGCGTGTTCCTGTATTGAAATTTGCCGACCTCACGCTGGACACTGGTTCCCGCCAGGCGTCGCGCGGCAACCGTTCCATTTCATTAACTGCCAAGGAATATGAATTGCTCGAACTCTTCCTGCGTCATCCAAAGCAGGTACTGACCCGCGAAGTGATCTTCGACCGGGTCTGGGGTTATGATTTTGGTGGCGAGAGCAATGTGCTGGAAGTATATATCCGCTACCTGCGTCAAAAGCTCGAGGGTGAGGGCGAGATCCGTTTGATCCATACTGTGCGTGGAGTTGGATATGTGATGCGGGAAAACCCATAGTCGATCGTACATCCCGAACCTAAATTCAAATGTCCCTGCGTTTGCGCCTGACCCTGCTGTATTCGACGCTTATGGGAGCCATTCTGCTTGTCATTAGTGCGTCAGTGACTCTGGTCATCACAGCACTGCTTTTTAACCAGATCGATGACACGCTCGCGACTGCACAGCAGGTTGTTTTAAAGAAGGCTGCGATCAACCAGCTTGGTAAAGTGGTATCGAAGCTTGAATCCACCGATATCAACTCCGATGTTTATATGCAGATTTGGGGGTTGGACGGCAACCTGCAATCCAGCTTTGGAACACTCCCAAATTTTCAAAATGCACCGTTTGACCGCGATGCCCTGCGCATGGACCGCCCTGCTTACCGCGATCTGACTGGCCTCGGCTGGCATATCCGTGTGCTGAGTGTCCCCCTGGAACTGAATGACCACAAGATCGCTGTGCTGCAGGTTGCATCAAAATTGGATATCGTGGATGCAGCCCGCAAAAACCTCACGGATGTGTTGTTCATTATTTGGATTGTCGCTGTGATGTTTTCGGCATTGGCTGTCTGGGTGACAATCGGGCAAACTCTTAAACCGCTCGGCGCCATCACGGAAACCGTTGAACAGATCAACCGTGCCGATGACCTCTCGAGGCGAATTCCCTATAGCGGCCCGGAAAGCGATGAAATTGGCAGCATGGTTGGCTCGTTCAATCAAACCCTCGAAAGGCTCGAGGCGCTCTTCACTTCCCAGCAGCGCCTTCTGGCGGATGTCAGCCACGAGCTGCGCACGCCTCTGACTGTCATCAAGGGCAATGTGGATCTGATGCGCCGCATGAAGAGCCTGGATGCAGAGTCGCTAACCAGCATAGACCAGGAAGCGGGGCGATTAACGCGTCTTGTCGGTGGTCTATTGCTGATCGCACAGGCCGAGTCCGGTAAACTGACCCTCATGATGAAAAAGGTCGAACTTGATATGCTGGTCACAGAAGTCTTCCAGGAAATGTCCATTCTGGCAGGCGGCAGAGTGCGTGTGCACCTGAATGAGATCGATCAGATTTATGTCAACGGGGACCGCGACCGGCTCAAGCAGGTTTTCATCAACCTGGTGGCAAATGCTGTCCAGTACACTCCACCCGGCGGAGATGTTTTTGTGAGCCTCGAGCAGATCAAGGAGCAGGCGCGCATCATCGTTCGAGACACCGGCCCCGGCATTCCTGCCGAGGACCTGCCTCACATCTTCGAGCGTTTTTACCGGGCTGAGAAATCCCGCACGCGAGGCAGGACCACAGGCTTTGGCCTGGGTCTTTCCATCGCGAACTGGATTGTTGAACGACATGGGGGAAGGATTGAAGTTGTTTCGCAGGAAGGCAAAGGGACAACCTTCGCCATCTGGCTTCCTTTATTCAGTAATTCCTAGCCTGTTGCTCGCCTGGCGGCATAAACTTGCGCCGTAATTTTGATACCACTCCTGGAGTGCAGGGCTGGATGTTGCCCCGCTGCTGGCATCTTCATAGATCGGCGCTCCAAAACGGACATAACGATGCGTCTCTGCGGCCCACGTCCCTTCGCCGCGTGAGATCACGCCGATGCCGCCATTGTAGCCGGCCATGGCCAGACGGGCATTGCCGTTGGCGGTTGCGAGGGAGCGCGAAAGATATTCCATCCCACGCAACGCATTGGTGTCCGGGTTGAAGGGATTTTCACCGACATGGAAGTGAAACGGCATGACCTGGAACAATCCCGAAGCACCCGCGCGTGAAAGAGCGCGCGGGTCTCCACAGGATTCGATCTGCATGACAACGGCAGCCAGGTTCGGGTCCAGAGATGCAGCATTTGACCATCGCACAATATCATCGGCCCAGTACTGGATCTCCTTTGTAAAAACAGGCGAGATGCCACCTGTTGCGGCGGATGATGAAAACAAAAAATCGAAAAGCGGAGAGGCTGAGGTGGGCGCGACCAGAACAGTGTTGTCAACGATTGGCAGGCCCTGTGTGGAAACAGGCAATTGCTGATCGTGGGGCAGGGTTGTTTGACTACGTTCCACAGCCATCGGTGTACTAATAGGCAATGCGGAAGTATGTATGGGCGCGTGTAGAGCAAATATGGCCAGCAGTAACGCGATTAACATTGCTGCAAGCGGCGGCATCCAATACACAGAAAAACAGCCGCTGCCGTTTTCAGAGGCCGCGGCTGTTTGCCGTGGATCTTGATTTAGGAAGCGAGCGCGGGGCATGGGTTCCTCTCAATTCTAGTTAAGGGACCCGAGCTCGAAATGAGTTCGGATATTAAGTTGGCGCGAAAATTAGTATTACTAAGCGTCGAGGGCGCGATCATTTCCTGATCGGTCGTTGCTTTGTCCATTAAAGGAAACGTTGTGATAGGTGGGTTCCGGGCGCACGAAAGATGTTTGTTGCGAGGAGGGTTTGGGTGCCGGATTCGGTGTTGTCGGTGTTGCACGGAATGTATTGGGTGTACTCTGCACCGTAGGCCGGTTCAGGCTGGAAGCCGAGCGGACAACGGGCTGTTGTGGAATGGAACGATACGATTGAGACTGTTGTGCAGGGCGCGGCTCATTGTTGTAGGCGCGGCGCTCGCTGGTAGTAAAAAGGCGGTCACCTGCAAGAGAGAATGTGCCGATGATCAATACGCGGATAAGCAGAATCATGGCCGAGACGAAGATCGGGACGACCTTGGTCATGGTTTCGTTGCTGATCACTGCTCCACCAGACTGACTGGTGTGGTTGACGATGGCAACAGAAACACCCCACCAGGTGAGCATGGCATTGAATGCTGCGGCAAGGAACCAGGCGCCGAAAAGATAATAGACTTCCTTCGGTTCTTCGGCTCCCTGTTCAGGTGTGAAGATGCGGGCAATGCCTGCAAAGTCAATGCCACAGAAAGCGACAGCCAGAATGGATGCCCAGCGGAGGCCCATGAATTTTAGGTCGCCCAGAACGTCCGCCAGGGCAAATTGCGTGGTGCTGAAGTTGAAAATCTCAAAAGCCAGCAGGGCGCCAATGATCATCAAGCCCCAGGTCGCGCCACGGTTGAAGCGGCGTCCTCGGAAAAGGGCGGCAATGCCATCGCCAGTATTTCTTCGATATGCAGTCATCTCGACCTCCTTTGTCGAATAAAGGGACAACTGCACTGATTATAGAACACTTGTTCTAAATCGTCAAGGAAAAAGGTGTATAGATTACTTAAATTGTGTCTTTACAGCTGACGTGAACGAATTACCCGCCAGGATATTTACTCATGGGCTTGAAATAAAAGTTCTCCCAACCCTGCCGATATGTATCAGTCTGACCGCCAGGCCCATCACTGTGAGTGCGTGTTACCTGTGTGCCACCCTCCACTTCTTCCAGGTAACCATCGAGATACGAATCAGGCGCATCGTGGGGAAATCACATGTCCACGAGCTGAACTTACCTCACACCTTTCCTCTATTATGCCAGCCTTCTTTTTTCGGTCATGCGCAATGCAGATGCGATCTGTGCAGCCAGACGGGCATTATTCAGCAACAGCGATAAATTTGTGCGCATGGATTTCCCCTTTGTCAGCAGATTAATGTGTTGGAGCAGGAATGGTGTGAGTGCCTTACCATGGATACCTTTCTCGTGTGCCTCCTGGTTTGCCTGGGCGATATATGGCTCCATTTCGGACCGTGAAATTGCATCCGCTGTCGGAACGGGATTCGCCACCAGGACCGCGCTCTGCAAGCCTGTGGACCAGTGTGCTTTTGCAAAATCGACAATATCCTGGGGTGTCCCAAGATGTACGCTCACGTTGAGGCCGCTTTCGCGCGAGTAGAAGGCGGGGAATTCGTCGGTCCCATAGCCAACCACAGGAACGCTCATCGTTTCAAGATACTCCAATGTTGCGGGCAGGTCGAGGATCGCCTTTGCTCCCGCGCAGACGACGATCATGGGAATGGTCGCCAGTGCCTGCAGGTCGGCCGAAATATCAAACGGAGCATCACGATGTACGCCACCAATCCCACCCGTTGCGAAGACCTTGATGCTGGCATGCTTGCAAGCCAGCATCGTCCCTGCCACGGTGGTGCCTCCACACGCTTCGTTGACCATCACGGTCGCGTAGTCGCGTGGACCCACCTTGTATACATCGGTTTCGTTTGCGAGTCTTTCCAGGTCTGAATCGGTCAACCCAATGTGCAGACAGCCATCCAAAAATCCGATGGTGGCGGGCGTTGCACCATTTTCGCGGACGGCTTGCTCCATATCCCGCGCCAGCTGCAGGTTTTGGGGGCGCGGTAACCCATGTGTAAGAACGGTCGATTCAAGTGCTACGATGGCTCTCCCCATGCTGTTTCCTTCCCTGACTTCGTTGGATGTTATTAAGAAAAGATTATCCATATCCTTACTTCGCTCACTCTTTAAAAAATAAGGGTCCGTGTGGTTATCTACCTATCCAATGTCCAAGTTGCTCATCTATATGTCTTATCGCTTCTTCGATCTTGGGAGAAACTTTTTCATTCTTATCTTTCATGAATTGAACTGCCTCCATAAGCTGCTTGCGATATTCGAGCAGGAGCAGTTTCATTGCGTCCTTATGGTCCAGGTCGGAATGCCCTGAGGAATAGGATCTGCGGTTCTGCAATTCTCGCAGGAAGACAATCTGACTAAGCATTTCGTCCATGCCGTCATCCGCCAGGTTGTCCTCGGTGGAAGTACCGTCTGCTGACTTCACATCCTTTTTATTGTGATCCCTTTTATAAGGTTTCCTGCTTTGTCTTCCTGAGCCATTGATCTCATCGAAAGTCTCCAGGGGAACGCTGCGAATTAAGGCTTCCATCTTCTGAAGCATGGCTTCCTTTTCGGCCATTTGCAGCACCGGGTCACTGCCGTCCTTGATGTTGTCCTGGTTGAGCTTCCAGGCTTCCAAATGTTTTTCCGGCACCAGTTCCACCGGAGTTTTCCATGTGCCCACCCCGATCCAGTGCAGCTCCACACCGTTATTGCGTGCGCTTTTTGTGAACTCCTCTGCAAACTTCGAAAACAAATTTGTGATCTTATGACGCGGGGTAAAGGCAGGCGGAGGTTTTGGTTCCGTGTTCTTCGTCGTTTCTAGTTGACGGGTCAATTGCTGCACCTGCTCAGCGATCAATTCCTCACTTTGTTTGGTCTTTTCAAACTCGGGCATGCCGATGCTTGCCAGATAATCAGATAATTTCTGCTGGCCCATGAATCCGCCAAGCTTGCCGCGGATCAAACCGATCATATTATTGATCCAGGAGAACTCATAACTGGATGGGTTTGGCTGGTCGGGAGTGACCCTGGACGACGCCTTGTAAACGATCTGCTCTATGGCATCCCTGCTAAATGGATAGGGGAATTGATCTGCCTTTTGGGGATTCTCGCCACGATACACACTGAACATGAGACGGACATCCGTGGCTGTAATGGGCATGCCGTCCAGGCTGCGGCTCATCACGGCTTGCGATTTGGGGTCCTGGTCACGCAGGTCCACATAGTGGTCGCGGATATCAATGGCCTGGCGGAACCGCTCAAAACCCTCCAGCGTGGCTCTTCCGCGCGGCTGCTTTCCGGTGGGTCCGATCACATGCGGCGTTCCATCCGGTTTTTCAAAGAGCGCCACCGAGTCCAGATCCACGATGACCTTGCCGGGGCCGCCGATCAGGTAGTTGGGTGAGTGGCGATGTTCCTCAGAAATTTCACCCTGCTTAATACGGATCGTTGCGTCAGTACCGGTCAGCGCCACTTCCTGAATGAAATTGCGGGCCACACTTACACCCACACCTATCCCTACTTCTTCGAGTTCAAAAATATCCGCAAGATAGATCGCCGCAGCTTCCAGGGCAATAAAGAAGGATGCCAGCAAAATGGGAATATATTGGAGCGTATGCGGATCTGTAAATGCCTGCACGGCAAAGTTAAAGAAATCAGCGATGGCATTTCCGCTATGGGTGGCGGCATAGGCAGGGTTGAACAAATATAGGAAAATACTTTGAATGTGCTGGGCCCAAAATCTCAGAGCATAGTTCTCGTGCGTAAGCGTGATCAGAAAGATGCTCAGGAAAAACAGAAACACAAGATACTGCAGTCGCTGTGAAGCTCTTTCGGGCCGCAAATCAAAGACCCGGTTAATGAGCGCGTCCACCAGACGGCGGAAGAGTTCGTCAAAGAGATGCTGCTCCTTTTGGAGTGTGGTCTCTGAGGTGACAGGCGACTCAAGGGTGGATGACACAGGTACGCTCATGAGTCACTGGCCTCGATCCATTTGATGATCTCTTCCAATTCATCTTCCTCGCCTGTCATACGCCGCCGTAACTGGTCCGTGTTGAAAATAATGCTGCGTGTGCGCATCAGAAGCGTTCTGAGTGTTTCCTTCACACCAACGGGTTTCTTTTGGACCAGGTCGCGGCTAAGCATGTCTGCATACTGGCGAATGGCCTGTTCGCGCGCTGCAGACTCGATGATATTGCGCTTCCGCTCGATTTGCTCCTTCTCGGTCTTTGCATTTTTCAGCCAGGTGGTTGACCACCTGCTGATAATGGTCGATTCGATCATGGGGTTCAGGACCAATCCGTCAATGCTCACATTAAGAACTCGTAGTCCCCGCTCCTGCAGAAGTTTGAATTCAGCGCTGGGAATTGTTCCTTGCCCGCGCACACCGTTATCGTCGAGAATATCCACTTCGGCCTGAGTCAGCCGCGCTTTCACCATGTCATTGATCACCTGCAATGCGGTCTTCTTTTGAGATTCGGCTTTCTCAACTTTTTGCGCGGGGGATGTGGTCGGCCATGCAGGTGTGGTTTTTTTAATGCCATCTTCGTTATTTTCTTCCAATGCCTTTAGGGACCGCGCCATGAACAGGTTGATCTCACGAAGCATGGATGCAAAGATATTTTGCACAGTTTCGCGATTTGCGCCGACGCGTATTGGCTGGCTTAACGGGTCGATCTCCTCTTCGGTAGGCTCAGGTAATTGGAGAACAGGAAGAGGCACCACCTGATCGGGTTTGAATAATTCATCGAGGGTGAACTTGGCGGCATACTCACGCCAGACATCCACCGCCAGTGCGACCGGGAGTTGATTCCACGCTACACGGTGGCGCGGCGACTCAGGCTCAGCCATGGGGTTGATCCCTTCGCCGAGGATCGCCCTGCGGATGGCATCCTTATCTTTTTGCTCCAGACTCCTGTCTTTTTTCGTTATACCTCTTCGGTATCCAAAACGCGATCCTGGCTGCCCCTGTCTGGGGAAACCCGTATCCACCCTGAAGTTGACCGTGATCCGTGGAATGATCTCAATGCCATCCCGTGTCAGGGCGCTGACCTGTTTGCGGCGGTCCTGGATTTGGTTGTATTCCTCAATGCTTGGACTGTCGTTTTTCTCGTCGAACGGCTTATCCGATTCGCGGGGGCCAATGGACTGCGATTGAATGTGGAGATCGAGGGTTCCGGCAATGAATTCATTGGCCTGGATGAAATGCACGCCCGGTCCCAGCGTCTGCCTGATCGCCACGGGAGTCCGTGTCACGGCCGCGCTTGCTGAATCCAGCCAGACCACCCCGGGTCCTCTTTTTAGCCGTTCTCCAGAGTGCTCCTTGATGTTGCCATTTTCGATGAAGAGTGCGGGTCCATGCCCGCCGGAAAGCCGCGTCAGCAGGCGGCTGAAAATTCTCTGCCGATCGCGAGACGTTTGCACAGGCAGGACAAATTGGGCGAAAAATGCCATCCACAGGAATAGCAGAAATGGAAAAATACAGACAAGGTCGATCAGAATATCAAAGAAGCTGGCTCGTACCCCGCCCATACGGTAAATTTGCGCCCCATACACAAGCAACAGGAAAGCCAGCCAGCCTATAACGTAAAACCAGGGTTTCCGATAAAAAGGAGTTTCGTCCATTGGAATGGATTATAACAATAATTGGAATTTGGACAGGAGATGAAAGTTTTCCCGTCAAAATATAGGATATGAAATATGAATTTGAATAGTCATTTTGTCCCAATTCTTGTGACATCTCTCGCTTGACAAGCCAATTCGCAAAAGTATACTTATCTAAACGCCAGTTTAGACGGGATTCATCGATCAATTCGTGTACTTGGGAAGCACTTGCAATGGAAAATCTTGATAATGTTTTCATCACCCTGATAACTGCTTTCATAACTGCCATTTTTACCAGTCGTATTTCCTCATCGCAATATTGGAGGCAGAAGAAGGCTGACTTGGAAGCAGAGTATTCAAGTCGTTTTAACACGAAAAAATGGGAAGTTTATACTGAATTTACTGCGCTGGTGCCTGAAATCAATGGGAATGGCTTGTCTGATATCAACACTCCAATAGTTACAACCTCTATAAACTCTCTGGCTCCCCAAATTGTGCTTGCAGGGTCTGACAACGTTGTGATCGCTTTGCGTAGATGGAGGGAAACAAACGAGGTTTATGGTCCAGGGGATACGGTTACCAAAGATAAGCTCTTTGAACTAATTGTTGAGATGCGTAAAGATCTGGGTAATATACATACTCAGCTGGCAAACGAGGACTTATTGGGTGCGTTGAAGCCTATCTGTTGATCACTTTGAATTGCTACAAGCATGCATAAAGAGCCGTATTTTCATCTATCTGCCAAATTTTGGAGGGTAACACTAGCTATTAGCTTTGTCACTGCTTTTCTACTTGGATACTGGGATGAAATTAAATTAGTATGGAACTGGCTCATCGCGTTTGTTATCGCATTTATTCAGTGGTCCATCTTTCTCCCGCTTAGTGTCGATGTACTTTGGGCCACCGCACGCCTGGTTCTAAACATTGCGATTGTTACTGGTGGATATTGGTTGCTACTATTCTGGATGGCCCAATTTGCCCTTCCAGTTCATAGTGTCTCGGATAAGAAAGATGTTTTCAAACGTTTAGTCCGACATAGCCTTTCTTTTGCCAATTCACATGGTCCGGCGATTTTTGTCAGGGAAGGAAAACCAATTGCTACCGATGATGAGCTAAATGGCGCTCGGCCAGGAGTTGCCTTGGTAGATTTATATAGCGCCATAGTTTTGGAAAAACAATCGGGTAATACGGGTGTAAACGCAGGAGGAGTCTATTTCGAAAGTTCCTCGACAACTAATACAAAAGGTGTAAATTCCGGTCGCCCATCCTTAAACAGTGTCTTGAAGTTCTCAAGACTTGGCCGAAGAAACAAAAAGGAGATCGCTGTACGAGCGCACGGGCCGGGCCTCGTCTTCACAAGGGAGGGAGAGAAGATTATCGGCTGGGCCGATTTGAGAAAGCAATTTCGGAGACGAACCAATGTTCACTGCAATACGGGTGATGGCATAGAAGTAAGTACGAACATCTCTGCTGTCTTTACCTTGGGTGAACCACCAGAATTCCTCAAAGTGGCGCAAATCAACGGTAATTGGGTCATTGTGAAGATTGAGGATAGAACTGTAGAAGGTAAAGATACCAAAAATACAACAACGTCGCGAAAATTGATTAAGGGTTTCTCTGATAAGTTACTGCAAGGTGAAAAAGAAGAGATTAATGAATTTTTCAAGGTGCGACAGTTTGTATGGACAGTGGGGAATAGTGAGAACAAAGATATGGAAAAAGAAATTTCCTCACCGTTCATATTTGATGAGAGAAGAGTTGTTGCAGCTGTGTATTCACGCGCTCGTGATGCCAAGGAGGGAAGATTAGGGGAGTGGACAGATTTGCCAGTTGATGTGGCAGTAGATGAATTTCGTAATATGTTGGCCCATGAGACTTATGACGGATTATATTTACAAAAGGATGATGAGCCAAACTCAATTCAAGATTTTAAGGCTACATTTGGGAAAGTGGTTCAAAAGATGGGTGTCCTTGGCTACCAAATCGTGCGCCGAAAAGATGGACGAGCCCTCCAAGAAGGACAGATTTGTAGGAATACTGAATTAGTCTATTCCTCCCCTCAATGTTTTCAATGTTCTGCGGTCCTCCGAGATCGAGGTATAAAAGTTTTGGCGGTCGGCTTTTCTGATCTTGTTCCAACCAATGAAATCATCAGGCAACAACGTTTCGATAATTGGAGAGCACATTGGCAACAAGAAACAACCAAAACTTTAGCTAACAGTGAGCTCCAAACCATGAGGATTCGTAATCGTGAACGTGCTAAAGCACAACAAGATATGATTTACTCCCTTTCTCAAATTCTCCAAACAGAGCAATATACAAATGAAGCTCTGACAATGAGACTTTACCAAGCTCTTGAAGCCGCCGCTACACAGCCTTCCACGCAGAGATTACTTCCAGGCGATACAGTCCAAATGCTACAAAGTCTTCGTCAATGGTTACTGCCAGCAAATCCGCCAAGCAATGACCATGTTGATAATGAATTTGTCGATGGTGAAGAATTTTCGGAAGAGGAATCTGCAGAAGATGAATAATCTTTATCAAAGATTGGCGTTGAAATGTCGTCGAGAACAACAGGCGAGGTAACACTAGTGAAACAGAAAAGCATGGCAGCATGGATACAGTGGTTCTTTGAAGGCTTCTTATATGGAGATGCTTGGTGGGCACGGATCCGCATAGCTCTCGTTGTTCTGACAGTCGACTTAATAGCAACAGTCTTTGCCATTCTGTTTGAACCTATTACCCTAATTCGCGTATGGCATAACTTGGTATTTCCCTCTCTTTTGTTGGTTGGAAGTTTGTGGATTTGTTTGTTAATCGCCCGCGATTTTTTTGAGACAAGCCGATCTAAATCGAAGATTCGCCTAATGGTGGTTGGACTTATTGCTTTCATAGGGCTATCTATATGGCTTGAATCCGAGTTTCTGAAAATTGTGGGAATGACAGGTCCATTTATTGGACATTATTTGTTGGCACCCTGGGCAGTACTGGTGACCACAACTATGGCAGTTTCCGGATATATTCAGAACATCTACCATATTGATAGTCATGGTCTTGCACTTTTATATCTCCTATCGTCATTTTGTGGTATTGCATACCCTAAATTAGCGATTTCCAACGGGCAACGTCAGATTGATATAGATAAAATAAGTCGACTTGATCTTATTGGAGGCCCTGGTTATATAACTATAGACCCAAGTAATGCTGCTCTGATTGAAGAACAGAGCAATTATTCTCGAGCGCTTTCAGGTGGTAATTTTTTTGTATCGCGTTTTGGTTATATTACATCGATTGTATATTTGGGAGATCAGCGCGGACACGTTCCTTCTGTATCGGCAATAACGAGAGATGGTATCACTGTAACGGTACGGGAAATCGAACTTCGATTCCGCATTTGGTCGCCCGCTCAAGTGGACAACAAGACTCAAGGACAGTTCAGCAATATAGTTCCTTATCCGCACACTGCTCAGGCAGTACGAGCAAGTATCTATAATCAAGCTGTAGATGATCGAGGATTGACATCTTGGTCTGAAAGTGTGAAGAACATTGTCGTGGGTCGGATAACAGGATACATTTCTGAACGTGAACTCGATCAGATTGTGACTCCTAACTATGAGCAGGCAGAACCGAGAGATCAGATTAGGAAACTACTATTTGCAGTTGAGACACAGAATAAGTTAAGAGATATCGGTGCACAGCTGCTGTGGTGTGACATAGGTCATTTTGAAGAAGATAGCGCTGCGATGGCACAACGTCTCGAGGCCTGGAGTGCCAAGTGGATGGGTAATGCAAATGTAATTCGTGCTCAAGGGGAAGCACAACGAGTGGCCTACCAAGAGCTTGGCCGGGCCGAGGGCCAAGCTGATCTGTTAATGAGCATAATTCATGCTCTTGACGATATTGATCTGTCAAAAGAAAAAAAGGATCAAAACATTCGAAATATTATTTTAATGCGTACTGCCCAAGTCCTTGAGTCTTTAGCTGATACTAGCAAACCTGTAATAAATAAGAAGACGCTACCTTCTGATTAACTGGGCGGTGGTGCTGTCAATGAGGCGATAAAAAATGACGAACACACCCGAATCTATAGCGCAATCGTGGTTAAGATATGTACATAGTTGGTTGAATTATTGGGATAATAGCTCATTAAGTAGTCCAGCTGAGCTTCTTTTGGCGCGCCTTGAAGAAAGGCGAAAAAAAAACGAGTCAAAGTTAGCGTGGGATACTATGAATGATCTCCGGCGCTTAAGTGATAAATCTGAAGAAAAGGAGTGCGCTGAAATTCTGCTGTGCTGCGGGCTTGTAGCTGCCGAGATGGATAACTTTCGTGATGCATTAAAATTGTTCCAGGGCGCTTCAAGCAAATACACTACGTCTCAACACCACCGTGCCGTCGCATTTTGGATGGCTGGATGTGTTCAATGGTTATTGCCAAATAAGGAAGTTGATGCAATAAACTCGTGGCGGACCAGCATGAAGGCATTTGAAGCCTTGCGGGATTACAACAAAAGTAAAGGACCCCGCTATGATTGGTACGAAAAGCGCTGCCAGGATATGGCCTTTGCTCTTGATTCTGCAACAAAACAGTATATGATCCCGGCCTTACCAGAAGATTCTGGTGAGGGAGCGCAAAATCAGAATACAGATGGCGAGCATTCACAAACGCTTTCCACAGAAGACTCAACACATGTATCGCCGATACATCATACTGTGGACAGCTCAAAAGCCCGGATGAACATAACAGTAGATCGACTTAGTGTTTTTTCTGTCTATGACCATATCGCTGCTGGAGATTTTAGTCCAAGCGGGATTCTCTTGGAGCCAATTAGTAACATGGAAATCGACCGGGTTCTGATTGATGATTGTCAATATGGAATATTCAGCCTGTCGCGCGATCAAAGAATCTTGAATCTGGCTGGCGAACACGGATTTTATCTGTTAAGAGTACATGGCACTAGTATGAACAAGGCCAAGCCCATCTCAATCGAAAATGGTGATTACGTCTTAATGCGAGCGCAAAGAACCGCTGATAACGGTGACATTGTGGCTGCAGAGATAAGTAGCATTGATAATCAGGACAACCAGGCGACATTGAAGCGTTTTGTGAAAAGTAATGGGAAAATTTATTTGCTTCCAGAGAGCGATAATCCAAAGTATATAGACAAAATGGATGCAAATGACTACTACACAAAACTTGACCATGGTTTTCATATTTGTGGCAAAGCTTTGGCTGTATTTAAACCAATGAGCGATTAGGGGAATTTCTTTTGACTTTACTCCGTGTTGAATTTCACTGCCACACCAACGCTTCCAAAGATTCCCTCACCCGCCCGGCGGATTTAGTGGCCGCGGCGCGGAGCAAGGGGATTGACCGCCTCGTGATCACCGACCACAATACGATTGCGGGCGCGCGGGCGGCTCAGGCTGTAGACCCGCAATTGGTGATCGTCGGCGAGGAGATCATGACGACTCAGGGTGAGATCCTGGCGTCATTCGTGACGGAGGAGATCGCATG